>CAZZLF010000177.1:0-4863 GCA_964654965.1 uncultured Bdellovibrio sp. | reverse complement strand
TATAGGATGAATTCCCTCATTTCTGATTTAGGTAATTCAAAAATGAAAAAAAGAACTTTTTTTCTGGCATCTAATCTCAACTCTGCCAATGAGAAAAATTTCTACGGAAACTTTACTGACTTAAAAAAATTTTCAGACACCATTCATAAGCCTGAGTTTGTGTTAGTAATTTCAGGCAAATGAGTAGACCCAATAATCTTAGAATCTATTTTCTAGACGAACATTTTGTAGTCATCGAAAAACCATCAGGTTTTCAGGTTCACACACCCGTTGACTTGTGGTTGCAGGGCAAAATCGTTTGGAAGAACAACGTTTTAGTTTTGTTGAGAAAGCAGCTTCAAAAAGAAATGTTCACCGTTCATCGGCTTGATAAAGGAACGAGTGGAGTGATGTTGTTTGCACTAAGCTCCGGAATGGCGCGAGAACTTCAAAGTTTGTTTATTCAAAAAAAAGTTCATAAGACTTACGTTTGTATAGTAAGAGGCTGGACAGATGATTTTGGTGTGATCAATCGTCCGTTGACAAAAAAACTAGATGGAGGACCGTTACAAGATTCTATTACCAGGTATGAAACCCTGGGGCGGTATGAAATCCCTTATTCTTCCGGTGGTCGTTATGAAAAGGAGCGCTATTCCATTGTAAAAGTTCATCCTGAAACAGGAAGAATGCATCAAATTCGAAGGCATTTTAAATCAATTTCTCACCCGTTGATTGGCGATACCATTCATGGTGATGGCAAACACAATCGTTTGTGGAGAGAGCTTCTTGCAGGACGTGGCGGAGCCGTAAATCATCTGTTGTTAAAGGCATATTCCATTTCATTTCCTCATCCGGTCACAGAACAAAAATGTGAGTATCGATCAAAATGGAACAGGGTTTGGTTGAGAGCTTTTGAAATTCTAGGTGGATGTCCAGTTATTTAGAGTTTGATCATTACGGTAATGCCATCCCGAATGGGAAGCATTACTTTTCGAACTCTGGAATCGTTGGCTACTTTTTGATTGAAGGCATGAATCGTTCGATCTGAGTTGTCTTGAGGATTCAGTACGGAACCTGACCACAAAACATTATCGACAATGATCGCTCCGCCTTTACGAATTAAAGATAGCGAAGATTCAAAGTAATGATCATAACCCGATTTGTCGGCATCAATAAAAGATAGATCAAATTTAGCTAGTTGACCGGATTGAACTTTGTTCACGAGATCATTTGCAATTGCTTTGCCATCTCCCAAAAGAAGCTCAATTTTTGAACCATGTTGACTCTTTGACCAGTGTTCTCTGGCTAACGTAGTCGCTTTAGGATCACGGTCAATGGTGAAAACTTTTCCATCTGTTGGAAGTGACTCCGCCATCGCAAGGGCGCTGTAACCTGTAAATGTGCCAAATTCGACCACATTTTTTGCTGACATCAAACCAATCAGGATAGCGAGAAAGTTACCCTCAATATTTCCAATCTGCATATGAGCTACATGCGGTGCGAATTCAAAAGTAGCTGGAATCAGATTTTCGAGGATTGTGCTCGGTTGGGTGCTGTGTTTTTTGCAATATTCGTGAATGGGTTCGGGAGTAATGGTTAATTCGTTCATTTTTCGTATTCCCGGTAAATTTGAGCACCCAGTTTTTCAAGTTTTTGTTCGATTTGCTCGTATCCACGGTCCAAATGGTAAATCCTTCTAATGATTGTTTCTCCTTTTGCTACCAAACCCGCAATGATGAGTGAAGCGCTAGCGCGCAAATCTGTAGCCATGACCGTCGCGCCAGATAGGGAAGATGGTCCATGAATGATGGCCTCATTTCCTTTAATCTCAATTTTTGCTCCAAGACGAGTCAGTTCAGGAACATGCATAAAACGATTTTCAAAAATTGTTTCTGAAATAGTGGATTTTCCATTGGCTTGAGTGAGTAAAGCCATGAATTGTGCCTGCATGTCGGTTGGAAATCCGGGAAATGGCTCGGTGGTGATATGGATGGGCTTTAATTCACCCAGATATTCTGCAGTTATGGAGTTTACAGTGCTCGAGATATTCGCTCCTGATTTTTTTAGTAAATCGAGGGCTGACTCAAGCAGGAGAGGTGATATTCCTTCAACAGTCACTTTTCCGCGAGTCACCAACCCAGCACAGAGAAAAGTTGCAGCTTCAATTCGGTCGGGTCCCACCGAGTGATTCATTCCACTCAGTTTTTCAACTCCATGAATGGTGATGGTTGGTGTTCCTTCGCCTTGAATCAATGCTCCCATTGATCGAAGTGCTAATGCAAGATCAACAATTTCGGGTTCGCAAGCAGCATTTTGAATGATGGTTGTACCTTTGGCGAGAACAGCCGCCATCATAATGTTTTCAGTTGCACCCACACTCGGGAAGGGGAACTCAACCAAACATCCTTTTAATCCAAATGGTGCTTGTCCATCGATGTATCCTGCTTCGATTTGAAAAGTGGCCCCCATTTTTTCTAAAGCATCGAGATGAAAATTAACGGGTCTTGCACCAATTGCGCAACCACCGGGAAGGCTGACTCGAGCTTTCCCTACGCGTGCCAATAGGGGACCAAGTACCAAGACAGATGCCCGCATTGTACGAACGAGTTCGTAAGGAGCCTCGAAGGAATGAAGGGAGGAACCATCGATTTCAATAGAATGGTTTTGGAGTTTAAATAAAGTTTTTAAGCCGAGTGAATCCAGTACTTTTAAAGTGGTGTTGATATCAGCCAACAGTGGAATGTTTTGAATTGTTGATTTTTGAGAACTTAGGATAGATGCGAATAAAATTGGAAGTGCGGCATTTTTTGCTCCGCTGATTTGTATGCAGCCATTTAAAGGTTTTCCACCAACAATTCTCAACCGATCCATAAAGGAAAGCATATTCCAGTGAGGAAATCGGAGCAATTATTACTTTTGTGCCTTCAAGACTCTTGCTCGACCAGTAAGGTCTGGAATCAAAGAAACACTTGAAAAACCGGCATTTTTGAACTGATGCTCTATTGCCAGGGCACGCTCGTGGGGAACTTCAAAAAAAGCGATACCGTCCTTTTTTAAAATTTGCTGATGATGCATCAAGAAATTTTCGTAAAAATAGTTTGGATTCTCTCCTGATCCAGCATGGGAATCTCCCAGCATTGGAAAAAGCGCTCGGTGAGGCTCGTGTTGAATCACCTCTTTTTCAATTTCATCATGAACGGAAACATAAGGTGGATTGGAAACAATGAGGTCTACCGGGCGATATTCTTCAAAAATTTCAAATCCTATATACGATTCTGAGGGCTCAATGATGTGGAAGCGTTCCTCCCAGTTACCTGCACCGACGATGCGATCGAGGTTCATTCTTGCGAGTGCAATGGATTGATGACTGATCTCACTCGCGATTCCAATCGATTTTTTGAAATGAAAAAGAATTTCAGCCGAAAGGATGCCGGATCCTAGACCTAATTCAGCAAAACGAAAACTTTGATATCCCCATTTTTTTTGAACCGTAGAAATCAGTTCATGAATTAGGATTTCTGTTTCCGGTCTTGGAATCAAGACGTGTTCGTTCACCATATATTCATGTTCGAAAAAATATTGGTTACCGGTAATGTGCTGAAGCGGAATCCCCTTGATTCGAAGTCCAGCCATTTTCATGGCATCGTCTTCTATTTCTTTTTTCATGGGGTAGTTTGCTTCAAATTTTGGATCAAATAATTCTGAAAACCGCTCAAGAGAAGGATAGCGATTTCGAAAGGCGGTAAAAACAATTAATTGAGCTTCAGCTTCAGGAGATTTCTGATGACCATTTCGAATGAGAAAATCGATCAGTTGCTGCTTAAGCTTGAGCATATCCTGCTTTTTTCAAAGCCTCTGCTTGATAATGAGTTTGAAGTGCATCTAGAACATCTTCGATGTGTCCCTGCATGACATCTGGAAGGGCGTGAGTTGAAAACCCAATGCGATGATCGGTCAGTCTGCCCTGCGGAAAATTATAGGTGCGAATTCGTTCAGAGCGATCTCCCGTTCCGACCATTTCTCTTCTGGAATCTGCGTGTTCTTTGGCGGCTCTTTCTTGTTCTGCTTCCAAAATTCTGGAACGCAGAATTTTCATCGCCTTTTCCTTGTTTTTTAATTGGGAGCGTTCATCCTGACAGGCAACAACCACTCCTGTAGGAATGTGAGTGATCCGTACCGCTGAATCGGTCGTATTCACCGACTGTCCACCCGCACCGCTGGAACGATACACGTCGATACGAAGATCTGCAGGGTTGATTTTTACATCAACTTCTTCTGCTTCTGGAAGAACGGCTACCGTGATCGTGGAGGTGTGCACTCGGCCCATGGCTTCAGTTTCTGGAACACGTTGAACCCGATGTACTCCCGCTTCATATTTTAAACGACTATAGACTTTGGTGCCTTCGATCATGCCGATGATTTCCTTGAAACCACCTTTTTCAGCCTGGCTTGCTGAAATGAGTTCAACTCTCCAGCCCTGGCGTTCAGCAAATTTTTGATATGCTCGATACATTTCTCCAGCAAAAAGAGCAGCCTCTTCACCGCCGGCTCCGGCACGAATTTCAAGAAGAATGTTCTTCTGGTCATTTGGATCTTGAGGAAGAAGCAGGAGTTGCAATTTTTTTGTGGAAGTTTCCAATTGCGGCTCAAGCTCTTTCAGCTCTTCCTTGGCCATAGCTGAAAGTTCGGCGTCGTTTTCACCCAAAATATCTTTATTTGAGGAGATATCCTGCTTCAGTTTCTTGTAGATTCTGTATTCATCGACAATTTCTTGAAGAGATGCATGTTCTTTAGAAAGTCGACGAAACTCTTCAGGACGATCTGCCAGTGATGGATCCGCAAGCTTGCTCTCGATTTCAAGAAATCGGTTTTCAACCGCGCCTA
>CAZZLF010000176.1:0-4888 GCA_964654965.1 uncultured Bdellovibrio sp. | reverse complement strand
CCTGAGACGTCCTTCGGGTGTGTGGTATTCAATTCCTCAAAAGGGCGATTGATGTAAAACCCTCGCTCATAAAGTTCAGTGGCAACTCCACCGTCAAAAACCCAATATGAACTCTCGAAGAGAGATTCAAAACTTTTCATTTGATTAATCTAACTAAAAAAAATGATTCTTTCACTTCATTTTCATTGAAAATGTCATGAATACAAAGAGATAATTTTCACATGGAGCAGAAAGCGCGTAAAAAAAGATCGATTTTGATTAACCCTAAATTTCAGTGGACCTTGATTGGCTATGCCGCATTTGTGGCAACACTGATCTTCATTTCAGTTTACGGGTTGTTCACTTACGGGTTCAATGAATTTGTCCAAATCGGACATCAAGCCGGATTGCCTGATGGACATGTTTATTTTGAATTCATCAAGATGCAGGAAACCACCTTTTTGAGGGTGATTCTAGCCATCGCGCTTGTTGTAGGGTGCATTTTGATTGCTGGCGGTCTTGCGGTTTCCCATAAAATTGCAGGTCCTATGTACCGTTTAAAGCTTGAATTCCAAAAAATGGCCCAGGAAGAACGTCCTACATTGCACAAAGTTAACTTTCGTGAAGGTGACTTTTTTCCGGAAGTTCCTCGTGCATTCAATGATTTGGTGGAAAGAATCACAAAATCAGAATGAGCACTTCCAAGCACCAGTTCCCCATACCGGACGGAGTCACAGAGGTATCTGACGAGTACCAGTTGAATCTCTGTCATTATGAGCTACAAAATCTCAAACCCAAGGGGAGCATTCTGTTTGCGAATGAAAGTAAAGAAATTACGTTTCGGTTCATTGCAGGTGCCGATCGGGGAGAGGGGATCTATGCAAGGCTGGATGAGCCTGTGTCTCCGAACACCAAACGAGTTTTAGAATTCATTCAAAAAAACCCAAGAACTGAATGCTTTATCAGCATCAATCTTTTGCAGTTCAAACTGTTTTTTATTGCAAACCAAATCAATGAAGTTTCTGGAACCCAGCAAAAAACATTGCATTTTCAATTTCCAGAAAAGCTTCTCAAGGCCCATCGAAGAAAATACATTCGAATTCCTTTCAATGACCAGTTTCCTGCTGAATTAAAGTTTCAAACTTCGGATGGACCAAAGGTTTGTCATCTCAAAGATTTAAGCCGTGAGGGAATGAGGATCCAGATTCAGGATAGCGATAAGCCTCACTTGGAACCAGGTACTCGGTTGAGGCTAGCAGTATTAAAAGTTCTGACGAGAGAAATGCCGGTAGGACTTCAAGTCATGAACACTTATCCGAATAATCAGGTCGGATTGAGAATCATCGCCATGTCTGAAGAAGACAAGGCTTGGATTAAGGATTGTATCCGCGTATTGATGAAACAGATTTTGAATCTCAGCGATCTTCCTAGCGGAGATGCCTTGGAAAAAGAGCAAAAAAAGAAATAGTTTTTTTAAAATCAGGCCTTTTTCAGGAACATGGTCTTCAAGACGAGCGTGCTTCCGCCCACATTGCACTCAATATTTTCAGGATCACCGATCAGTCGAATTTTTTTGATCAAATCACCGCGTTTCAAGTCGCTGGAACCGCCTTTGACTTTGAGGTCTTTGATGACCGTGACTGCATCGCCATCGTTCAAAACCGTGCCGTTAGAATCTTTCACGACGACATCGCCTTGTGCTTCAGATTTTCCAAGTTCCACCAAAATTCCAGAAAGCCATTCTTGAGCTTCCTGAACATCGCCAAACCAACGATTTGCTTCCATGCCCAGGTCTTCAACGATGGTGGCACTTTCCAGAAAGTCTTTCGCCTGAGCGATGATGGAGTTTACTTTTTCGGGGCTGTTAGATGCGATAAATGCCTTCGTGCTTTGAAGGTCTTGTTCAGCATCACTGCCAGAAAAAAGTTGTGAAAAAAAAGACTGGAGTTCAGGAAAACGGTTCATGCTCATGATGGGTAAGCGTAACCGATTTTAATAAGGGCCGCAATGCCGAGTGATGAAAATTTGACGCAATTTCGCGGATTTTAGACTAGTGAACGACGGATAATGCTTTGAAGATTACGTCGCAGTGATACAATTTTCTTATGATGATTCTTCGTTATTTCATCGCTATTTTCTTCATTTGGAACCCAAACACATTCGCTCAGAATCCAAACCAAATCATGGATCAGCTGAGCAAAATTAACCAACCCAAAAAATGTACGGTTGAATCCGGCATGGAATATGTTTGCGATTCCATGTCGAAATTTTCATGTAAGCCAGGAACTTTTGATGATGGAACCGGTAAGGTGATCTCAGAGGAAGATTATCAGAAAAATTCTGAAAAAATTTTTGAAAAAGTCAGGTCAATTTATGAAGAAGCCAACTTAAAAGTGCTCCTGAATCGCGATCCTAAATTTGATCTCGTTCGAGAAATGGCGCTCAAAGGAACAGATCAAGTGGGAACCCCCGGGTGTTCTTCAGGACAAGGTTCAGAAACAAAGAACCCTGATTTTAAAAGCTGCATGAAAAGGGTTGCCTCCATTCTAGGGGCCATGAAAGCCAAAAGTGAAGTGAAGATGATCACGGATCCGGTTTCTGGAATGAGCATGAAACCCATGAAATTCGACATGCAATCGATCTCTGAACTTTACAATAATCAGGCATATTCCAATGAAATGAATGCGGCCCAGAAAAAAAGCATTCAAATCGCTTCCGATGAGAAAATTTCCAGAAAAGTAGAAAGGGATGTTTTTCCTCGAGTGAAGCAGATTATAATCAATAAAATCAATTCCTCTGTACAGGATCCTGAAATCAGGAAAAAAATCATCCAGAAAATTCAAAACATCACTTATAACGGAAATGATTGTAATGAAATGCTTCCTCATGAGAGTAGAGGTGTTGGAGGCTTTTTGATTGAGAATGCATTTTACGATTCTGACAACCAAACTTTTCGTTTTTGTAATGGTTTCCTGCTTAAAAACAACAGTGAGTTTTCAATTGCCATGGTGGTGGCACATGAACTCTCTCACAGCATTGATCCTTGTGGGATTCAATCTCCGAAAAGCATGGCTCCGGTTAAGTTTGGCCCTGTCCAAGATCATTATCCTAAGGAATTTGAAGATCAGTTTCCGATCAATCATTTGCTTTCTTGCTTGAGATCAAAAGAATCCATCGGTGCGGTCAGTCTTTTGGATTCCTTTCCATTATTTGATTATCAAAAACCATTTTGTGGTGACGACCAGATCGGGGAAAGCTTTAGTGATTGGATGGGGGCTGAAGTTCTGGCTGATTATTCAGAAAAGCACTTTTCCTCACTTTCACCAAATCAAAAACTCATAGGATTTTCTAACGTCTTTAGGAACTTATGTATTGATGGAACCCCCATGGGATTTGATGTTCATCCTGACACGAAGGCGAGAATTGATCGTTTGATCATGGCGAACCCAAAGATTCGAGAACAGATTGGTTGCGGAGATCCGAAAGGCAACCTTCACTATTGCAAACCGGGTGAAAAATTCGAAGGCACTAGGCAGGTCTACACAAGACCGAATAATTCTACAGTCTATATTGGAGGTTCTAATAACCCATGAAACGCAATTTAAACAAACTTTTGGTGGCGATTGGAGTACTTTTTTTTACATTCGGTGCCCAGGCTGAAGTGATTCGCATCAAGGCAACTTTGGGTGATAAAACGACCACGTATCAGATTCAGCCGGAATCAAAAGAATATATTTTGAAGGCCTGGTCCACCCAGGACCCGGTTCGTTCGTTCAGCATCGG
This sequence comes from uncultured Bdellovibrio sp., assembly GCA_964654965.1. Classification (GTDB taxonomy): domain Bacteria; phylum Bdellovibrionota; class UBA1018; order UBA1018; family CAIMNF01; genus CAIMNF01. Next base: position 1,126 of record CAZZLF010000176.1, on the reverse strand, counting down.
AAAAAAGAACTTTGATTTTATCCTTTCTTCTGCCAATCAAGTCATCCGACTGAGTAAGGAAAGTAAAGCTTCATCTCAGAAGTCACAATGCTACCGAAGTCATGCCGAGGTTGAGGTTGCAAACGGATCCAGCAATGCCTCTGGAGCCAGAATCTGTTTGCTGGTGGAAACTGCAGAGAGCAAGGCAATTTTAGATCTTTTGAATGTGATCGGGTTGACTGCGATTTAACAATAAAAATTTGTTTTTTATTTCAAACAGAGCGATAATTTAATTGTTGTTTATTGGTAATTTATTTTATTTGAGGAGTAGGGTAGTTATGAAAATTTTATTGATCGTTCTTTCGTTGTTTTCGGTAATGGAAAAATCATTTGGTCAGAGTCCACTTCTTAGTGCCTCTCCACCTCCGAACACGTGTCAGGTTGTAGATACGACTTCCACCATTAGTTCTGCCTTTTATGCTAACGGTAGCTTCACGAGTGCCGCAGCTTGTTTGGCAAGTACTAATTTTCAGAAACCTTCCATTTGTTCCAATATTTTTTCAGGCAAACCCTGTCCACCCCAGAACCGTTCTTATGCGATTAAGTATAATGGCGCGGTGATTGCTCAAGATACTTGCACAAGAACATCTTGCCCAGCTGCGACTTTGCCTTGTTATAAGTGCTTTAATGCTATTAATTGGTGCGGACAAAACAACAGTCTAACCAGAGATCAATGTTTGCAGTCCAATTCCACTCCAGACGTGATGAAACAAGATTGTAATTATTCCTTCGCAAAAGGCGCATGCCCCCCGCTGAATCACACTGTAACCATCAAATACGGAACAGATCAGATCTTTCAATTCAGTTGTCCAAGGTTGAGTTGTTCATCCGCAACACCAACACCAACACCAAGTTCATCACCGGCTGCATCACCGAAGCCGCCAATTACTTCTTCTAGTGCAAAATAATTCAGTTCTTTTAAACAGATCAAGCAGGCCCGAGAGTTCAACTCAGGCCTGCTTTTTTAATCCTTTTAAATTAAAAATATTTAAAAAAAGTAAGAATATTTTAATATTCAAGTTGCCCGATTTGCGTCTTATTTTACACATTTTTTTTAAAAAAAAAGATCCTTAAACTGTTTTGAGTC
>CAZZLF010000175.1:0-4897 GCA_964654965.1 uncultured Bdellovibrio sp. | reverse complement strand
TCTTCTTCGCGATCAAAACCTATCGCATGAAAGGAGGTAATCAATCCGAGCAGATTTCAGAACTTGAAAAAGAAATCCACGAATTGAAAACCTCGGGTTCCAAGGCCACTTCTCCAAGTTCCGAAGATGTTAAAGCAAGCGATACCAAACCTGATGAAGAACCTGGACAAATTTTAAACTCAAAAGATGGAATCTGGACCGGACTTGCACCCAGAATTTCTCTTCCTCCACGCGATTACGTACCAACGATTGAACTCAATGATGTCAAAATCGACTGGCAGGGAAAATATGCTTTGATCAGCGGGATTGTCGCGTTTCGAGAACAGGGAAAAGGCAGTCAGCAAGGTCATCTTGTCGTTCTCGCCCGTGGCAAAGATCGCATCATCGCGCATCCCGATGACGTCCTCAATCTTTCTCAAAGCTCGTACCTTTTCAATGCAGAAAATGGCGAGTATTTTTCGGTTGCCCGCTTTCGAATCTTGAAAGCAAAACTTGGTCCCTTTGAAAGCCCATCCCAACTGAACCACATCCAAGTTTATATTTTTGATACCGACAACAAATTAATCCTGACCAAAGGTTATTCATATGAAAAAAAATAATCTCCCCGAATCTTCACTCACGGTCATTTCTCAAAAAACAAAAATTGTTGGCACCCTTGAAGTGCAAGACGAAGTTCACTTTTTCGGTTATGTCATGGGAGAAATCAAAGGAGCTTCGGGAAGCGAAATTCACTTGAAAGAAGATTCACTCGTCGAGGGAAAAGTTCTGGGAGATACCATCATTATTGAAGGATTCGTCAAGGGTGAGATCATTGCGGAACATAAAGTTTGGATCACTTCGCTGGGAAAAGTTTTTGGAAACGTAAAGGCTCCCCAAATTAAAATTGATCCTGGCGCTCATTTTGAAGCCAAGGGTATTACTGTTTAATCACTGAATGATAAAGTCGGTAAAGTAGACCTCGGTCACCACTGGGTCTTTCAAATAAGCATTTGCTGCATCAATGATCAAAGATCGAAAAAGATATCTTCCCTGAACCTGATTCAAATCATCGAAGGTTCTCTTTCCAATCTGCTGAATGATTTGATCTTGAATGTATGGCTTGATCTCTTCAAACCGGTTCATCTCTTTTTCATCCCTGACTTCAACACTCATTGATAAGGAAACATAATGAGTTTTTTGCTTACCTTCTGCATCGGTATAAGGATCGAGGTTTGAAGTGATCGGATCCAGAGGAACAAAGCCCTTCTTACCGGTTTGAGTAAGAACGGCTTTTTGGGTGTTTGCCGCCAACCGCGCACGCTCTTTGCCTTCAGTAATCGCCGGACGCTTGTATATCAATTTGGTATAAACAAACAACCCTAAAACGAGGACAATTGCGATTGTGTTCACCAACCTGAGGATTAGCGGAATCTTCTTCATGATTTAAGGTTAAGGTTTAATGAGGTCGCTTTCAAACAAAAAAGCCCGGATGATTCACCCGGGCTTTCATTAAACTGAGACTAAAATTCCTTAAATTTTTACCGGCTCGTAAGCAAGACCAAGATCATCTGCTACTGCTTTGTATGTCAATTTTCCGTTAGCGATATTCACGCCCTTGAACAAAGCAGGATCTTTCGCAATTGCATCTTTCCAACCCAGATTTGCCAACATCAAAGCGTATTTCAAAGTGACGTTAGTCAATGCATAGGTCGATGTACGAGGTACAGCGCCTGGCATATTCGGAACCGCATAATGAATGATGTTATCCACCAAGTATGTTGGATGCTCATGTGAAGTCGGGCGACAAGTTTCAACAGCCCCACCTTGGTCAACAGCAACATCAATGATCACTCCGCCCGGTGCCATACGAGAAACCATTTGGCGTGTCACCAATTTTGGTGCTTTCGCGCCCGGAACAAGAATCGCACTGATCACGAGATCTGATTCCACCACGGACTTTTCAATTTGTTCGTTATTGGAATAAAGGGTATGAATCGAATTTCCAAAAATATCATTGAGGTATTCAAGACGATCTACGTTCACGTCGAGGATCGTCACTTTTGCACCAAGACCAACTGCCATTTTTGCAGCATTGATCCCGACGACTCCACCACCCAGAATGGTGACATTACCACGTGCAACTCCAGTCACGCCTCCCAACAACAACCCTTTTCCACCGTGATCTTTTTGAAGGTAGGTTGCACCGATTTGAGTGGCCATGCGACCAGCAACTGCACTCATCGGTGCCAATAATGGAAGGGAACCATCCGCAGGTTGAATGGTTTCATAAGCGATACCGATAATTTTTCTTTCCAACAGTGCTTTGGTCAGCCGCTCGTCAGCAGCCAAATGAAGATAAGTGTAGAGAATCTGACCTTCACGAAGCAGTTCATATTCTTCTGGCAAAGGTTCTTTCACTTTCACGATCATGTCGGCCTTCGCAAATACATCTTTTGCTCCATCGATGATCGAAGCACCTGCAGCTGCATATTCCTGATCGGTGATTCCTGCTCCTAATCCGGCTCCGGACTGGATCAAGACCTTGTGTCCTGCATTGGTCAAGGCGCGAACTCCAGCGACCACCATCGACACACGATTTTCCTTGTTCTTGATTTCCTTGGGTACACCAACGATCATAATTTTGCTCCTTATAGTGTAATGATCATCCCATCATACGCTAAACCGTGCTTTTTCGGGAGTTTTCTCGAAAAACTTACATAGTCAAAATCATGGCTCATGTGCGTAAAAAAGGTTTTTTTTGCGTTGATCCGTGTTGAATACCCAATTGCCTCCTCGTAATTAAGGTGAGTTCCATGTTTTGACAATCTGAGACAATCCAAAATCAGCACCTCTAATCCTTTTAATTGAGATAGAACCGAATCCGAGATCTCGTGACAATCGGTGAGGTAGGCGAAATCACCAATCCGGAAGCCGGCCACTGTTTGTGATCCATGTTTCAACTCCAGAGGAAGAATGGAGGTGTTGCCAATTTTAAATGGTCCTTCCTGAAACCGAAACTCGTGAAGGTCGATTTGGGAGACACCTCCCCCTTCAATCATTGTTTCAGTAAAAATATAGGGATATCGGGAACTCAATTGCTGCAAGGTCCACTCATGTCCGAATGCAGGAATTCGTTGCTTTTGAACGTAATTGAAAGAACGAATTTCATCGATTCCTCCAATGTGATCAGCATGAGGATGAGTAAATAAAATTGCATCAATTCGATCTATTTTGGAGCGAATCGCTTGCTGGCGCAAATCGACCGAGGCATCAATGAGAAGGCTGAGACCATCCACTTTCACCCAAACAGAAGAACGCAGTCTTTTATTTTTGGGGTTTTTGGATCGACAAACCTTGCATTCACAATGAATCAGCGGCACTCCCGTGGAAGTTCCACAGCCCAAAACCTCGATACGCATTTTTTTCGATCTCATGATATAAGGTAATTTATGAGAATTTTGGTTACCGGAGCAAGTGGTTTTATCGGCAGCGGATTGGTCAGTAGCCTTTCTGAATCAGGACATGATGTCAGTGCACTCATGCGTCCCAGTGCATCTTCCGACTTTCTAAAAGGGGTGAAGTATACTCGTCTTTCCGGAGATCTCGGAGACTCGGATTCCCTTCTTCGCGCCTGCAAAAATGCTGACGTGGTCTACCATGTTGCCGGCCTGACTGCTGCAAAAAACAAACAAGAGTTTTTCAAATTTAACGCTGAAGCTACAAGAAATCTTGCCAATGCCGCCATTCAGTCCGGATCCGTAAAAAAATTCATCTTTGTTTCCTCTTTGGCAGCTGCAGGACCGAGCTTTGGTCTCGCTCCTCGCTCAGAACATGAAACTGATATGCCGGTATCGCTTTATGGAGAAAGCAAATTACGTGCTGAACTTTACCTCGATGAACTGAAAGGGAAATTGAACTTCATTTCGATTCGCCCACCCATGGTTTATGGACCTCGCGACAAAAATGTCTTTTTATTTTTCAAGACGATTCAAAAACAATGGATGCCGATCCTTCCCGCTAAAACACCAACCGGTCACAAGTATTATAGTGCGATTCATGTTGATGATTTGGTAGCAGCTCTAGTCGCTGCACTCGATGCTCCAGAAGCCGACTATTTGAATGGGGAACGTTTTTTTGTAACCGATGGTCAAATCTACACCTATGAACGAATCATGGGCGCGATTGCTGATGAATTAAAAGTCAAACCCTTCAAGTTTAAAATTCCATCTTTTTTAATGAAGACGGCCGCTTCAGTTGGCTCACTCGTCGGAGGAGCGCTGAACACGAATTTTCCTCTCAACACGGACAAGCTCAACGAACTTTCTCCGGACTACTGGATCTGCAATTCTCAAAAAGCCTTTGATCATTTTAAATTCAAGCCAAAATATACGATTGAATCAGGCGTGCCACAAACAGTTGCCTGGTATCGAGTGAACGGCTGGCTATAAAAAAAAGGGCTCTTTCGAGCCCTTTTCATTAGAACTTCATGCTGAGGTTGACCCCGGTTCCAAACGCTGTTTTCAGCGTGTTCGGCGTTGGCCCATTACTAAACTCATAGAATTTGCCAGGGAAATAAAGGCCTGCCATCAAACCAAGCTTCATTGCTTCATCCCAATCGTAAGTCAAACTGTAGTCCAATTCAAAACCAAGACCTTTTTTCTGAATCCCAGATGCAGCATCTTGATTCTGATACGAGCCTGACCAAGTATTATAGTATTTACCACCCGGTTGATTTGCTACCGATGTAGCAAGAGCGTAAAGACCTTGAAATCCGTGAGTCCACTTTGAGAAATTGTAATCAAATCCCAAAGAAACAAATTGTGCGTTCGTCACTGGGTTATAAAATGCAGAAGTTGCTCCGTTAGAGAAATTTCTGAAATTATAATTAAACATCATCATGCCGGGACGATAATCAGGG
>CAZZLF010000174.1:0-4910 GCA_964654965.1 uncultured Bdellovibrio sp. | reverse complement strand
AACAACTCAGAAAGATTGCCAATCTTTCCATTTTCCAGAACTTGTCGCGAGGAATTCCAGAATAAATATCTCGAGTCCATACTGACAGTATGAGGGAACTCCATGACCGGTAAAAGCATTTTTCAGTCAACAATTCTTTGACTCCCCATTGAAGTCTCATCCAGCCTGGGGTAATCACTCGGCAGGAGCTTTTAATCATGAAACTGATCTGGATATCCTTATGGTCCTTCATCTTGATGCCGAATCAGGCAATTGCTCAAATCACTTGCCATGCGGGTTTACCGAAAGGCTCTCACTGCGTGATTCAAGTACAAAACCTACGCCCTACCCAACCCGAAGTAGGACTTTATCAAGTCAAAAAGAAAGCAGATGAACTGAAAGATCTTTCTCCGAGCGAGATTGATTCATTGGCGAGAAAAAAAGAAGTTCCCTGCATTATCGGTCCTGATCGCCAATTTTATCTCATTGACCACCACCATCAGTCACTTGCGTTTCTTCTGAACGGAACGCCTCATGCATACGTCAATGTCATTGAAAACTGGACTCAATTTTCATCACTTCATGAGTTTTGGTCGAAGATGTGCAACCAAAACTGGTGTTATCGATTATTAGCCGATGGATCAGAGATTTCCCCACTGGAGAATCGTTTTCCTCGATCGCTAGATCAATGTGGAGACAACCCTTACCGTTCACTCGTTTGGCTTCTGATCAAAGATCACCGGATTGAAGAAGGATCTATTCCTTACTTTGAATTCAAGGTCGGTGAAATCTTAAGGAATCACAGCCTTTGGATCAAAGGTTCTCCATCTCAAAAAGAGGATTGGGAACCATATCTGAAGACCGCAAAAGAATTACTTAAAAAAGACTCCATCCAACGCGAGATCAAGAATCTGTAAAGAACGCTTTTTTCAAGCATCTTTATTGCTGGAAAATGCCGATGGAATTAAAAATATAGCGATTTAAAAAGGTTTTGTGCGACCGATACATTGCTACGCCTTGATCCGCTTCCTTAAGGCGTCCCAGTTGGTATCCGATGTACTTTGGCGAATCGATCACGAGTTTGTAATCGTTTTCAATGTGAAACCCAACATCGACATCAATATCAAAATATTGAGAGATCCCCTGAGTGGTAAGATTGATGAGAGCCCCCGTCTTGTCCTTAAATACATATTTCATCTTTCCAACCCGTAGAGCCTGAACAATGAACCCTACTGAGTTCAGAATTTTTTTGCAGGAATCTTTCATGCGATGAAGGTAGAAATCCTGAAGTAAAACTGTATCCATATATTCCACTTTCGCGTCTTCCATTTCCAATTCTACTGTCTGGATCGAATCAATTCCTGCCTTGATCTTGAAAATCGAATTTGCGGTATTCATGAACTTCAGAAGGTCGACTACCGCTTTTCCCTGAAAAGTTGTCGTGCGGTGAACTGCTCCCAAGTTGGTGTCTTCCACTTTACGAAGCTGGATTGGTCTTCCATCGATGACATCCGGAAAACAGGTTTGAGGATCAGCTACGATGCTCATCGCATTTGGACTGCCACCGACCAAGGTACCGGTTCCCGCTGAAGACAAAGGTGTGCGATAAAGAATGTAGCCATCTTTTCGGATCTCGCGCTTCAAGACCCCAAGCGCATTCGCACAAGCATCGTTTGATGAAAGTGCGCTTAAAACAAAAAACAACGACATTAAAAAACCAAACTTCATTCCACACTCCAAAAAAATTGACGACGAATTCCGACGTCAATTTCTAATCGTCAAGTGAGTGACCAAAGATGAGCTTTTTTTTCTAAAATTCCAACGACTTAATGCGATAAAATGTGAAGGTTCTTGCAAAAACGAGCACTTAATGGACAGAGTCAATGTGACAGTTCATTATCGTATCAGACGCGAAAAAGGGCTATTCCACACGCGTTCAAAAATTTGATCCAATTGAGCCGTCAGGGAATTGTTTTGAAAAATCAATCCGACATTTCTACAGCTCGTGAAATATCCCTCACTCCAGTTTTCAGTTCCGACCCAGGAAAGCATTCCATCTACAGTTAAATATTTACTGTGAATGAGACGCGAATAAGGAATTTCACCACCGGACCAGGTTGGAATCGTGACCGATTTGACTTGGATATTTTTTACAGATGCCAAGGCTATCAACTCTTTACTGGAGTTCTTCAACGCCACATGGTCCACCATCAACTTAACCTGCACACCCCGTGCAGCTGCTTTACGAAGCTCCTGATCGAGCGCAAGCCAGTTTCCTTTAGTGGAATATTGATAAACCTGAATTTGAATCGAGCTCTTAGCCTTGGAAAGGATGGAAACCAAACTGCTTAAAGTCTGGGCCAAACCTTTGGGAAGATCATTGATCGGTGATCCCAACAACAAAGCACTAGTCGGTTCATTGGCAACAGCATGAAGTTTGGATGATTCCAGTGAGATGGAAGTTGATTTAAGCTTGGACAAAGGAAGAGAATGAGCCCAATCCAGATCAAATACCGATTCCAAACCATTTCCAATCGAAGCATCTTCAACCCTCAGACCCACTTCGTGAATGTGAGAAAGAGCAAGCCAATCAAAATTTGCGCTCCCCAAAAATGATTTTTCTCGATCGATGACAAAAAACTTGGCGTGCTGAACGCCTCCGTGAGCACTATAATTCAAAATTCTGACCTGAACATTTTTCAATTGAGAAAGCTTTTGAGGAATGTCGGAATAATTTTGAAAAAATTTGGAATCAACGATCAAACGGATCTGTACCCCACGAGAAGCCGCCGAAATCAGTGCCTGAAGTACGGGTGATAAACTTTGTCCATCTTGATGACTGATGTAAAATTGCTCGAGATCAATTGAAGACTTTGCAGCATTCAACATCTCAACCCAAACTTGTTGGGTTTCACGAATGCCAGGAACTGAAAGATTCGTTTCAACAGGCACACTCTGAACCACTTCCAGGAGATAGGCATTTGCGCTGAATGAAAATAAATTGAAGAACAATCCGGCAAATAGAATTACAAAACGCATTTGAAGCCCCTTCCCAATACGATCAACAGTTGTTTTTAACTCGGTTTATCACAGCAGTAAGGAAAAAAAACCTCAAACCCCGACTTCAAGAGCACTTACTCGGGCAACAGTTCTCTAACGCTCCGAAGCACCTCTGCCAAATCAAATATAATGATGAATCAAGGTTACTCATTAAGGCACAAGCCTTGCCTTCACCTAAAGGATCGGGTTCCACCATTTCTATATTTGGAATGAGTGATGACCCCACATCATGTCAAAAGTTGAAACTTTCCAAGGAGGCACAATGGAACCATCCAAAATTTTTCACGAAAATGAACGCACCCCTCTATGGGTGGAACAAATAGAACTTCCAAAATTCATGAATTTGAAACGAGATCATGAAGCCGATGTTTGCATTGTAGGTGCTGGAATCGCCGGACTCACGACAGCTTATCTTCTTCTTCAAGAGGGAAAAAAGGTCTGCGTTCTGGAAGCATTTGAAATCGGAAGTGGACAATCAGGTAAATCGACTGCTCACTTTACCACTGCCATCGATGATCGTTATTTCATTATCGAAAAAATACTGGGCGCGGAAACCGCAAGAAAAACGGCAAAAAGTCATCGTTCAGCACTACACCTCGTTCAGGAAATTGTACGAAAAGAAAAAATTGATTGCGATCTTGAAGAAGTGGACGGGTTCCTCATTACCTCGAATCATCTAACCGATACCCTTGAAAACGAATTGAGAGCAGCAAACCGTGCGGGGATCGAAGACGCTACACTGATTGAAAATGCTCCCCTTCCCTTTCACAGCGGACCTGCCATTCGTTTTCCAAAACAACTGCAGCTTCACCCATTGAAGTATCTCAAGGGACTAGCAGAGGCAATTCAAGCCAAGGGTGGGTCCATCTTTACTCACACTCATGTTGCAGAAGTTCATGGTGGAAGCCGTGCGAACGTTGTGACCAGCGAGGGTTATCGAGTGAGTTGTAATTCCATCGTAGTCGCCACACACGCACCCATTAACAATATCTTTGCTGTTCACAACAAACAAACGGCATTTCGAACTTATGTTGTTGGAGCAAAAATTCCGGTCGGCAGTGTGACCAAAGCTTTGTTCTGGGATCTGCTGGATCAATATCATTATATTCGAACTCAAAAAATCGAAAATGATCCAGACCATGTTGTCTTACTTGTCGGTGGTGAAGGCCATCGTACCGGACAAGATGCGAACCCAGAGCAAAATTACATCCACTTAGAGTCATGGGTTCGTGAACGTTTTCCCATGGTCAAGGAGTTTACTTATCGGTGGTCTGGCCAAATTATTGAACCTTTCGACGGTCTTGCCTATCTGGGACATAATCCTCTGGATCGAGAAAACGTTTATATCATAACTGGTGGATCAGGCAACGGAATGACCCATGCAACGATCGGTGCAATGATCATCACCGATCAAATTACTCATCGTAAAAACCCGTGGGAAGAAATTTATAGCCCATCAAGGTTCACAATGAGAGCTATTCGCGATTACATTCGAGAAAATATTGAAACAGTTTCAGGATATTCAGACTGGATGAAGGAACAATCCGAAGAAGATTATGACTCCATTCCTGCAGGTGAGGGGGCTGTCTTCCGCCGTGGAATTAAAATGATTGCTGCATATAAAGACATGAATCACCACGTTCAACTTCGTTCTGCAGTCTGTCCACATTTGGGAGGTATTGTTCAGTGGAATCCATCTGAAAAATCATGGGATTGCCCCTGTCATGGATCACGGTTTGATTGTCACGGAAATTTGATGGAAGGTCCTGCAAACAGCAATTTAAAACCCGTTCGAGAAGCAACAAAAAAATTCAAATTCTTAAAACCATTTATAAAAATGAAAACCAAAAGGGGACCGGAGGTAACCCCAT
>CAZZLF010000173.1:0-4911 GCA_964654965.1 uncultured Bdellovibrio sp. | reverse complement strand
GACGGAACCGGTTTAGGAGCTTTCATTCGATTATCGAGGATACGGTAAGTGATCCGGTTCCCCCTTTTCTTCAGTATGACCAGCGTCTTGGGTGGAAAAAATTTAGACATGGTTTCTTTGGCAGCATCCGTCATGAACGTCAAGATAGTGACAGGATCAAGGGAATTCAAAAAAGATTCCGGATCCAGCTTCATTCCAAATTCATATTTGAAATACTTTGGATGATAAGGAATACGCAACTGATCACTTACCGGTAAAAGACATCTGCTGGAAGCCAGCATTCCCGGCAACTGGGGAGGACACTCCAGAATTCCCAGATGTGACCTCAAGTCTTCTGGAACACAGAAACTCATGAATCGTTCACGGATCTCTTTCAAATTGTCGACATGCTTTTTTTCATTCGTTTCTTTTGCATACAAAAGATGATCATAATGGCGTCCGAATCTGCCAATCGGGCCAGAGTACTTCTTACAACTTCCAAAACCAGTTTGAATCGCCTTTTTCAAATCATCCGCACCCAGATTCCAAAAAGCACCCGGATCAACAAAGAAAAGATCTTTCATTTCCGGATGGTTAACCGACATCATTCGACCATCGGGTGAAATCTTGAATTGATAGTCTTTTTGATCAAATCGAATCCGAACCAGCCGGCCCTTTTCAAATTGAAGATTCGAATCCGGCTGGCCCTTCAACCAGATCGACAATACAGAAGGGTTTTTCCAATCCAGGAACGTCAGCCAATCTTTTGACTTCAATTCTTTGGGAAGCAGGCGTTGCAAAACCTGCTCACTTTTGAATACCAGTGACTCCCCTTGAAGGTGCCCATTCTCGTAACTGCGTTCTTCTAGAAATCCGGGTGCCCCAAAACGGATCTCTTTCCCGTGCCTTTTCGAATCTTGAACGGATGCAACCCGAAGCAGTTCCCCTTGAATCGATAACTGAAACATCAAACCGTTGAACAACCCTTGAGAGTCCCGACAGGCAATCCAAACAGGTCGCTCCTTGTTCGGATTGTAAAATCTTTGACTCCCCTTGGGACAAGAAGGAATTTCCAGACCATTGGGAAGCTTCTCCAACACCGAGGCGTTTGACTGAATGACAGTATTTAATAGCAATGTAATAAAAGCGTAGCGCATATCGGCCTTTCCTGGGTTGACTCTGGCATTGTCCTTATGAAAGAATATATGCAGACTGGGAATTTGTCTAAGGAGAGGACAACGCATGGCCCAAACCAAAGATTTGACTAAACACGATTTTGAAAAAGCTCTCTTATTGAAGATCAAGGAAAACAACTTGCTCAAGGCCCAAAATGCCAGACTGATTGAGCATCTTCAGGACCAGATTGACGTTACCTCCACCAACATTCTTCAAAAAGATTCCATACACAAAAAAATTTCCAATATCAGCACTGCGCTCAGTGAGCTTTCCCGTCAGGATCAAGACCGTAAAATCAATATCGACCGGATCTTTCAAAAAATCAGCGATCTTGAAACCCGTTTTGTCATGATTCAGAAGCAAGAAAACGCCCCGACACAGGAAGAAATCCAGCAACTGAAGATGGAATTCCTGAAAATCGAATCGCGTGAACAACAGTTGGAAAATCAACTGCAGCATTTGAACGCGCAACTCTTCAATACGAATGAGGCTTTGTCGATACTGTTGAACAAGATCTTAACTGCTGAAGACCTTAACAGTGGTTTAAAAATCTTTACGGAACCAAAACAAAATACGAATACCGATGGAACACCTTTCACGGAAGAAGATTTACGCAAAATTGCCGATGAATTTAAAACTGAACTCAAGAAGAATGATGAAGATGTTCAACTCATTTACAGGTTAGTCCAAAATCAAGATGAATCCACCTAAACCACCGATCCGACCTCAAAGCAACATTCCTCAACCGAACATGCCCAACCGGATGGGTGGCATGAAACCGAGTGCATCCCCAGCAGCACCGGCAAAACCATCGGGCCCTCCCCCTTGGTACAAAAAAAAATATCTGGTTTATCCTAAGTTTCAGATGACGTTGATTTTGACGAATTCCATCGTCACCTTGATTTTATTTGTTCTGACTTCACTGCTCGTGGTTCGAAGCAACCTCTTTCTTGAAAACGTAGTCCGACAGGCCAAACTTCCCGCTCAGGATGTTTTCATTCAGATGCTCGATCAACAGTTGAAATCTTTGGTGGGTTATCTGGGAATCGCCGTGTTTGTTGCAGTAACCATCACCGGCTTGATGACCCTGTTTATTTCTCACAAATTGGCCGGACCAATGATCAAATTGAGACGCTACTTCGGTGACATTGAAAAAACCGGATCCATTGCGGAAGAATTAAGTTTTAGACGTTCTGATTTTTTTCAAGATCTTCCACCAACCATTAACCGCGCTTTGAAAGCCCTGAAAAGACGATAATGATCAAACGCTCATCCTCGAACTGGGTTTTGGCGTTGATACTGACAACCGGACTCACGGGATGTGCGGAAGTCCGCAAGCTGGTTTCTCTTTTTTCAAAAAACGGTGCCATCGCACTCGGAAGCGCACGCCAGATTGAAGAGCTGAGTTCTGGAATTGATTTCACCTGCGCCCTGCTTGGTAATCGTCAACTACGTTGTGTCGGTTCAGGCGAAAAGGGAAATTTGGGCACGTATTACAATACGAATGTTCCCAACCTCAAAGACATCAAGCAAGTTGCCACCGGCAATGGATTCACTTGCACCATCAGTGGAGAAAATTCCGCAGTTCACTGCTTTGGAAACAACAACCAGGGACAACTGGGAAATCCTGCCGGAAATTCCAGCATGATTCCGGTTCCTGTGATCGATCTCGACAACAATAATGCTGAACTTGCCGATGCAATCAATATCACCGCAGGTGACCAACATGCGTGTGCCGTTCTTAAAAGCGGCAGAGGTGTGTGCTGGGGATCAAACAGTTCTGGACAGTTAGGCAATCAGTCTCAAGATGACCGGGGAGCACACTCCATTCAGGATCAAGAACGCTCTTCAAAACCTTTCACCGGAATCCAATCGATTGCAGCAGGAGGAAACAGCACCTGCATGATCGCGAAAAACGAACAATTTGTTTATTGCTTCGGTACACGCTATCAGGATGTAAACCGGACTCCTTGGATTCCAAGAAAAATGGAGCTTTTTGCGAACAACCTCACTCTTACCCAAGCAAAACAGGTCGTAATGGGTGAAGCATTTGGCTGCGCATTGATCCGCTCTCAAGTTTTCTGCTGGGGAATGAATGATGCCAAACAACTTGGCGCAAAGACCGCTGATGTTGGAAATGCTAAAGCAGTACCGGTCGAAGTCAGTTACCCGACCCGTTCGATTCTTTCCAAAATTGATATGATCGCAGCCGGAGATAAACACGCATGCGCTCTACACCGCGATGAAGGAACGATCTATTGCTGGGGTAACAACAATTACGGACAATTAGGAACGACCTCGACTCACGGAGCACCTGAACAAGTTGCCGTTACCAGTAGCAATCTCACTTTGAAAAGAGCCAAGGCCGTTTATGCAGGCAAAGAAAGAACCTGTACGGTCGCATCTACCGATGAACTTTTTTGCTGGGGGAACGGAGCACAAGGAGTTTTGGGGAGTGAAATCACTACGTCGAACTTCCCGATCAAAGTACTGAATGCCGAAGGAAACACCGTGACCATTCTTGGATCTTTTTCCATCGGTAAGGATCACTCCTGCGGTGTTGATGGACAAAACAAACTCTTTTGTTTTGGAATCAACACGTATGGACAGATGGGATCAGACTCAGTGGCTGGACCAGTATTATCCTTTACCGGAAGAAACCCCATTGATCAGATCCTGACTCTCGATTCTTATGGTCATCGTACCTGCATGATCTACGGAAAAAATCGTGCGATCGCATGTTTTGGTGGAAAACCACCAGAGTCGGTTAACTATCGCATCAATCAGAACAACTTTACGCTCGAAGAAGTGCTCACCGCTGAATCTAAAAACTATCAGGATGTCATTGCCATCACGGATGGGTTATTGAACCTGTGTTTGATCCACCCCAATCAAACCGTGGAGTGTATCGACTTTAAAACACGACCACCGAATCATTTTTTTGCTGAAAGCGAACCCAAAAACAAGGTTCAAGATCTTTGGATCGTCAAGACCAACGGTAATCTCTACTGCGGACTGACGCGGGAAAAGGGTGAAATCTGGTGTTGGGGACAATGGAAAAACGTCACCCTACCCCAGGCTCAGCAGATCAAGATGAATGGTGAGGTCGCCAAGAATTTCGTGCAATTTGTGGTGAATGAAGATCAGATCTGTGGAGTTTCAGGATCATCGGGAAGTGTTTTCTGCTCACCCATCGCTGATGGTCAGTTCAGCATGAATCTTCAACCCCAACTCGACATGAACGGCGCAGCCCTGACCGGAGTTTATTCCCTCACCAATGGAAAAAGCCACGTGTGCGGAATTTCAGACAAGCATCAGATTCTCTGCTGGGGATCTAACGAATACGGCCAATTGGGCACCAAGGCGATCAAACACATCACCGACAAGGCTGTTCCGGTGGAAATGAGCCCTGAATTGGTGAAAATGGTTTCAAAAATTTCCGCGGGTGACCGCCACACTTGTTTCAGCACCCTGTTTGAACCAATCATCCGCTGTTTTGGAAAAAGCTTCTACAATGACGAAGCAATTTACAAGCCTAGGGAATACCCACTTTAAGAGACTTCATTCAGTTTATCAATTTGAGAGCTCCAGACTTCCAATCGAAACACATCAATATAGTTCAATTTTTTCAAAGCTAAAGTTCATCATTTAGAAATATCGGAACCAACTTAAATTATATAAATTAACTTAAGAAAAGGAGATCTCAGATGAAAAAATTATTTTTTACTGCCTTACTGATGCTCTTAATCGGATGGT
>CAZZLF010000172.1:0-4928 GCA_964654965.1 uncultured Bdellovibrio sp. | reverse complement strand
GGCGAAAAGGCCGTCAAGATTTATGATGCCAATGACAACGCAGGTTCGCAGGGCGCCCCATCCTCCAAACAAGTTTATAAGCAATGTTTGCAGCATGTAGGTTTGGAAAAATGAGAACATTTGCATCACCTGGAACTTTATTGAAAGGAAAACTCTCTTCTGAAATTTCAGGCATGATTGCTGTATCGGCTTGCATTTCTCCGTCGACAACAAGCTCCGGATGTCTTTGATGAATAATATTGACTGCTTCTCGAATGGCTAGGGTTGCAGGATGATCATTGGAACCGAAGTTCGAAAATGAAAGCATTGCCACTTTAGGATCAATTCCAGTGGTTTCATTCACAAATTTTGCCGTTGCGACGGCGATATTTGCCAACTCTTCCGCATTCGGTTCGACATTGATGGTGGTATCAGCAAACCAATAGGTCTTTTTCTTAGTTGCCAGAAGATAAATTCCCGCGAGAGTGCTTCCCTTTTTTGCACCAATTACCTGAAGCGCAGGCTTCAGTGTTTCAGGATAACTCTGGGCGGCTCCGCCAATCGTTCCGTCCGCCAAACCTTCTTCAACCATCATGGCTGCAAAATAAGTGTTTTGCTTCATCAGAACTTCCGCATTACCCAGTGTGATTCCTTTTCTTTGGCGTTTTTCAAAAAACTTTTGGGAAAATCTCTTCAGATGTTCGCTCTGAGAAGGTCGGATGATTTGAACTTCATCGAGAGCATCGCCGAGACCAAGTCTTGCAATTTCAGCTTTAATTTTTTCAGGCACTCCCAACAAAATCGGTTCAGCAATATTTTCATCGCGAATGATTTTTGCTGCATGAAGAATTTTTGCATGATCACCCTCTGGAAACACCAGTGTGATCTTGCGGCCCATATCACGCTCCGCTTTACGGACCTGTCTTTTTACAAACCTCATCGCTGCATACGAGAATCCGAGGAAACTTTCCAGTTTCTCACGATATTGCTTCATATCGATTTTTTTACGAGCAACACCGGAATCGATCGCTGCTTGAGCTACCGCGGGAGCAACATAGAATAATGCCCGACGGTCAAAAGGTTTTGGAATCAGATAATCTTTCCCGAACTTAAATTGCTGACCTCCGTAGGCTCGAGAAACATATTCAGGCACATCTTCCTTCGCTAATTGGGCAAGCGCTTTTACAGCAGCCATCTTCATATCTTCATTGATGGCAGTAGACATCGTGTCCAGTGCTCCACGAAAAATAAATGGAAAGCCCAAAACATTATTCACCTGATTTGGATAATCACTGCGTCCTGTTGCAATGATCGCGTCACTGCGCACTTCCATGATTTCCTCAGGAAGAATTTCCGGCTCAGGATTCGCCATGGCAAAAATGATTGGATCTTTTGCCATTTTTTTCACCATTTCCTTGGTGACAATTCCTTTCACTGAAACACCAACGAATGCATCCGCACCATCGAGCGCCTCACCCACAGTCCGTTTTGAAGTTTCAACCGCATATCGTTCCTTATACGGATTCATTCCTTCTTTGCGCCCCTTATAGATCACACCTTTTGAGTCGCACATGATGATGTTTTCACGACGCACTCCCAGATTCAGATATAAATTCGCACATGCAATCGCTGCAGCACCCCCACCGCAGAAAACGACTTTCACCTGATCAATTTTTTTTCCTACCAATTCGAGTGCATTCAAAAATGCGGCACTACTGATCACTGCCGTTCCATGCTGATCATCATGAAACACAGGAATCTTGAGCTTCTTTTTCAACTCTTCTTCAATATAGAAACATTCGGGAGCCTTGATATCTTCGAGATTGATTCCACCAAAAGTGGGCTCAAGCATTTCACAAGCTCGAATCACATCGTCCGGATTTGGCGCATTGATCTCAATGTCAAAAACATCGATATCGGCAAACTTTTTGAAGAGAATGCCCTTTCCTTCCATCACCGGTTTTGAAGCAACTGCTCCAATATTTCCAAGTCCCAAAACCGCCGTTCCGTTTGAAAGAACCGCAACCAAATTTCCCTTGGTAGTGTACTCATAAGCCAGGTCAGGATTTTCAGCGATTTTTTCACATGGACCAGCTACTCCGGGACTATATGCCAAAGAAAGATCTTTTTGAGTCACCACCGATTTCGTCGGTACAACTTCAACTTTACCTTTTCTTCCTCGGGAGTGATATTCCAACGACTCATCGTAAATAGACATAGCTTGATCCTTGCAGGTTAATTTAAATGCTCAATTTATCTATGATAGGATTTTTAACATGAAAACTCAATACTCGCATCCGGCATATGCCCAAACCCGTTTTCACTTCCTGAAATTCATCTCCGTATGCATTCTAAGCGGTACTGCTTTATGGAGTTCTGACGTTTTTGCACACCCCATCGTACAATCCTGGCAAAATCAAATGGGCTCTCTCCCCGGCCTGAAAATCAATCCTCGCTTCACTCTTCTCAATTCCACTCAGAACTTTGATTCAATCGGGACATCGTATTCGTTTGGAAACAAGTTGCAGCGTTATTATTTTGACGTTCTTGCGTCCTACGGATTTTCTGAAAACTTTTTCATCTATGGAAGACTTTCAGCCCTTTACACTTCCGTGAGCGGAATCGGCATCAACGAACAAGGAAACTTAGGACTCAGTGACCAGATGCTTGGTTCCACTTATCGATTATATGAATCAGAATCTGGATTTAGTCTCAACCTTCAAGGCGAAGTCGTTTTACCTGCATATGACAACAGTTCAGCTAAAGTTTCCAACAAACCCTACTTAGGAGACGGATCCATCGACATGACCATCGGAGGATTTCTTGAAATTCCGATCCTACGTCGGAAACAAGATGATTATTTTATTGAGGCAGGTGCAGGATACACTTATCGATCAAAAGGCTTTTCCCAATCGATTCCATGGAACATTCAAATCAAACGATACCCCCTCGAAGAAGGCTTCAGCTTTTCTGCCGGAGCGCGTGGAACCACCTCTCTTGAAACTGACATCACCAATCTCAGTGAATCCGCACTAGCTGCGGGAGGAAGCTATCTCATCAATGCAATCAATCCGAGCTGGGCTCTCGCACAGGCTTCACTGGGTTATCAACCTAATAAACAAATAGAATATTCGATCAGTGGCGCCTATCCGGTATTCGGAAAGAGCGCCCCCCTTCCCTTGCAAGTTTCTATCGGTTTTCAATTTTCGTTTGAACACACTCCAACTTCAGAAGCTAAGTCAAAAAGAAAGTCAATCCATCCCGAAAACTTCAGGCAATACGATCTCGATTCCAAAGTCACTTCTTTCAATGATCAGCTTTATATGATCAAGATCGACAAAGGTTCAAATTCGGGAATCAATAAGGGACAAATTTTTGACATATTTTCAGGGGAAAACATTGTCGCCCAAGCCCGAGTAACAAACGTAAAAAGTGATGAATCCATATTACGTGTGTTAGAGTATTTCAAAGAGCAGTCTATTGAGATTGATGCAATTGCGAGACGCGTGATTCAACAACCTTGATATTTTTTATGAATTTATTGGAAAGGAAAAAATATGTTCCAAACATTCAACCGCCTCATCATTAGTATGGCGATTATTTTCACAGCATTTGTCCAAAATTCCCATGCGGCAAAATTTGCAAATCAGTTCGTGGAATTTGAACTTCCTGCTGGTTGGGTTTGCCTGCTCGAAGGCGCAGAATGGGTATGTCAGGACCAACAAAATGCTGCGAAGAAAAAAGACGCCATCATCATTCTTGCAGCCAAAATCCAAGGTGACCAAGACTCACTTGATCAATATCTCTCTTACTTAAAAAACCCAAAAACCTATACCTCTCCTCAGGGAAAAAACATTACTTCCGAAGTTCGCTATGCACGCAACAGCACCATCAATGATCAACCTTGGGTGGATTCTCTTCACTTGGAATCGGAAATCACCGGATTCCTCACTCGCTATCTTGCAACGGTAAAAGAAGGAATCGGCATTTTAGTCACTTACTCTGTGAATAAAAACAAATATCAGGAATATTCTCCGATGTTTGAAGAAATGGTGAAGTCTCTCAAAGCATTCCGAAAAGAAGGCGGTTTGAATATCGCAGGAGCGAGCAGTGACCTCTTCAAGACAAAAATGCCGAACACGATGAGCAACGACACCGTATTTGGAAATATCCAGGGCGCAGACGATTCTGGAGAAAAAAAGCCGATGAATCCGATGGATGATCCACTGGTGTTTTACGGTTTAGTCGCAGTGGTTGGATTGATCGCGATTATCATCATCAAAAAACGGAAAAAATAATCCAACTTTTAACAAGCCGGGCAGGCTCAACCTGTCCGGCTTTTTTTATTGAACAGAATTCAAGTTGATTTGATAAAGCTCACTGATGTTTTACAAATAGAATTTGAAAACTCTTGCAGCTCCTTCAGACCCCGTGCCGTAGCAGGCTTTGGCGCCATCACCAGGATCATCGGATCATTTTGAGACATCCACCGCTCGACCAGCATCTTCAAGTCAGCGACCTTGATCGATCGAACCAACTTTTCGTAGTTTTTAAATGATAGATTTTTTTTGTAAAAGAGCTCCGATGTGGCCATTGCCATCATTCTTGCTTCTGCGCTCTCCAGTGAAAGTTGAAACGAATAAATCAGGCTGTCCTTGATCCGAGAAAGTTCAGATGGAGAGATTCCCTCACGAGAAATTTTTTTTATTTCCCTATGGATCACTTTCGTCGTATCCACCACTTTTGAAGGCTGTACTCCGGAGTAAATCATAAAAAGAGAGGAATCAAGGAAGTGGATGGCATTTGCATAAATTGAATATGCCCAACCCTTTTTTTCTCGAATCTGATCAAAAAGAACCGAACTCATTCCCCCACCGAGATATTGCTGAATAATGATCGAAGAAATCCTCTCTCTGCAACTTGTCAACGGTGAAGACAACCCGTACAAC
>CAZZLF010000171.1:0-4946 GCA_964654965.1 uncultured Bdellovibrio sp. | reverse complement strand
ACATTGAACTCAGTACACAGGTCAAGTTTGAAGAAGACAGTTCCAAACTCACTGTAGAAGGTGAAAATCTTTTGGATGAAGTTGCAGATGTTATTTTGAAAAACAGGAATTCAATCAAAAAAATCCAGGTCGATGGTCATACCAACGACAACGGTCAAGCCAAGCACAACCTCTGGCTTTCTTTGGAACGATCGAGATCGGTAAAAAAATACCTAATTTCAAAAGGTGTGCCTTCCAACATTCTGGAAGCCCGCGGGTACGGACATATGAAACCAAAAGTTTCTCCGAAAGACCCAAAATCAGATGAAATCAATCGTCGGGTTGAATTCAATATTGTCCAGTAATTCAAAGACTCGATCCGAGATTAGCGGTTCAACCAGTCATAGTTGAAACTGATGCTAATTCGGTCTTCTTTTTCCTGATGAGGCGGGACTTCATGTTTGATCCAGCTTTCAAATAAAATCAGATCGCCGTTTTTTGGCTTGAGATCAACTTGAATCGGACGCGGAGGACAACTCATGAATAAGGATGCCCGGGGATCTTCAATACGAAGCGGACTTAAGCGCGATCCTTTACCCACTGAAACATAAAAAGTTCCGCTGATGACTGAAAGTGGGTGTAGGTGAAATGCATGATAAACATTTTTTGGCATGATGTTCACCCACATCGCGGAAAGCTCGAGAGCACCTGTGTCGAATTTTAAACCGATTTTTTTACAGTATTTTTTTACTTCCTGATCTATTTTTTTCTTCAATTCATCAAACACACTGAAATGTAAATCGATGCGGGAAATAGAACCATAAGAGGTATAACCTCCAATGTAGTTTTTTTTGCTCCATTGAATGCCTTCAGCATCAATCGCCGGAAGCTGGGTCGCGGTCCATTTCATCTGTTTTAAAAGTTTTGATGAAACGGCTAATTTTTTCTGTTCTACATAAGTGGTAAAAAGTGAATGCATCTAAACCTACTTTTTTCGGATTGGAACCTGATAACTGACCATTGTGAAAATTCCTTTTTTAAACTGCTCCCAATATTGGATCGCTTTTTCTGCCTGTGCAGTCGGCAATTCTAAAGTAACGGTCGGAATTCCTAATTCACGGCCCGAATAATTTCCTAATGACCCGGGAAAATATCCTGAAGAGTTCGCATTCACTTTTTTTCTTAGTTCTTCGCACTTGCGAACATAGTCTCTTGAAAACTCATTTAGCTTGAGGTGGTCGGGACCATCATAATCAACCATGTTCAGTGGTGAGTGAATCGAAAGAATCTTATTCGGGTTGTATTTCTCAATTAACATTTTCTGAAACAAGGTTTCAGGCTCAGAGTTTGGCTTCTTTCCAGGAAATCTTCTCTTGTCTGAATGAAATTTTGACTTCCACGCCTTGATCGCATCGCTGTGCCAATCTTTTGTATCAAAATTCCGATTGCAATCAACTCCATGATCATTGGTTCTCGTTTTAGGAACGACCAGAAAACCGTCCGGATTGATAAAAGGGGCGATCACGAGTTTTGTTTTAGAGAGCTTTGAAATGTTTTCTTTCGCCCAGGATGCGATTTGAAAACCAAGATATAGGGGGGTGATTTCATCTGAATGAACCATCGAAAAAATCAAAGTGGTATTGGTGGCTTTTTCATCACCAAAAACTGCGTAAATCAATGGACGACCTTTGACCGAGGTTCCGCCGATTTTCCAGATGCTCTCATCACCGGCCAGTGAGCAAGCTTCATGACCCCATTTTCTTTTGATAAATGCTTTTTCCAAAGTACTGCATAATTCAGGAATCGTTTTTTCAATCAACTGAGCCTGAGCAGGAATGATCCAATTTGCCCAGATCAGGAATAAATAGGTCATCAATTTCATTGCTGTCTTTTCCTGTAAAAATGCCGAATCACAAAAAAAGCGAAGACTGCCAAAATGATCGCCACAATGCCACCCTCGACCTTTTTAATCATGGCAATGACATATTCCAGTAAATCTCCAAAATAGTAGACGGAATAGACGATCGCTGGAACGCTAATGACCGCAGCTAATCCGTCATAAATGATCAGATTTCGATAAGGTAGGTGAAGAAAGCCGGTAGTGAAATAAACAGTGGAGCGCACTCCTGGCATAAATCGGGCTGCAAATAATAACTTTCCGCCGTGGCGTTGAAGTTTTTTTCGAATGTCCTCTACTTTTTTTTCATCCAAAAAAAGACGAAATGGCCAGCGTTTGATCAATTTTCTTCCGTAGTGGTGCCCCAACCAAAACACAAAAGAATCACCAATCATCACACCCAAGAGACAGATGCCAATCATGGACCAAACATCACAGACACCGTAATAAGTCAGAACACCCGCTGCAAACAGAGTGATGTCTTCAGGAATGGGTACGCCCAATCCACACGCCAATAAAATGAGAAAGATGGCGATATATGGAATGGGGCCATTCGCATAATCAATCAGAAAATCTACAATTAAATTCATGACTAGTTTTGATGTTCCTGGACCTTAGTAGACACGAACTTTCATTTTTTTGAAAGTGGATGCGCGTTGCGATAAGTGTCCATCAAGTGTCCAAGGTCCAAATGTGTATACCTTTGGGTTGTGGATAAACGAGCATGTCCCAGCAGTTCCTGAATACTTCGTAGGTCAGCACCAGCACTCAAAAGGTGCGTTGCAAAACTATGACGCAAAGCATGAGGAGATGCCTTTTCATTTCCGGTCAAGAGATGGGTGGCGCGAATCAACTGTCTGGCTAAAACTCGGGCAATACTTCTGGACGTTAATCGGGTCATTCGAAAATTCACAAAAACCAATTCTGGATCTGTTACCGGGGGGCGATCTTTAAAATATTGCTCTAATGCTTCCTCAACAATCGGATTCAAAGGTACCCATCGCTCTTTTTGTCCCTTACCGATGACTCGCACCCATCCTCGTTTTTCCGTAAGCTGACTTCTATTCAGCTCCGCTACCTCACTCACACGCAGACCACAACCGTACATCAACTCAAGCAAGGCGCGATCACGCTTACCCCTCCAGGTCGTTTCATCTGGAGCTTTCATCAATTCCAGTATCTCTTCCACTTTTAGGAACCTTGGAAGTTTTTTTTCAACTTTTGGGGATGGAATCAAAGCGATCCAGTTCTGATGAACAACCCCTTTTCTTTTTAAAAACCTGAAAAAAGTACGCAAAGTACTCATCTTTCGAACAACTGAAACTGCCTGATTTGTTTTCATGATGAAACTTCCAAAAGAACGAAACAGGGAAGAATCCATTATTTTAGAGGGGTTTTGAAAATGGTCTGGAAAATTCAACTTCAAAAAATCGCAAAACTGCTGAAGATCGCATTCATATGCCCGGAGCGTCTGCTCGCTCCATTGTTTTTCAATGCGTCCATAGTCCAAAAACTCTAAAGCCCAGGCTGAAAAGTCGCTTCCTTGCTCACCCATTCCCCTACAAGAATAAGCTGAAATGTGCTAAATCAAAAGAAATGTCGGATGAATATCACGCACCTTCAAAAATTCATATCATTGGAGCCGGACTCGCTGGTTCAGAGGCTGCCTATTATTTGGCGCAGAAGGGCTTTAAGGTCGCCCTGCACGAAATGCGCCCCCATCGGTTTACTGAAGCACACAAAACAGATCAATGTGCCGAACTTGTCTGCTCTAACTCTCTGAAATCTACTTCTCCAGTCTCAGCACCGGGCATGATGAAGGCTGAAATGAAAATGATCGGTTCTTTGATTCTCGAAGCAGCAGAACAGTTTTCTGTTCCAGCCGGAGAAGCTCTGGCCGTTGATCGAGATTTGTTTTCAGGTTACGTCACCAAAAAAATTAAAAACCATCCGAATATCGATTTTATTGATGGTGAAATTGAACGTCCTTTTACCCAAATCGGGGAAATCACTTTGATTTGCACAGGGCCTCTCACAAGCGAAAAACTCACCGATTGGGTAATGCAAGAAGCAGGAAGTGATGGATGTTATTTCTACGATGCCATTGCCCCGATTATTGAGACGTCTTCAATCGATATGAGTTCGGCTTTTATTGCCAACCGATACGATAAAGGCGGAGAAGAAGCGTATATCAATTGCCCGATGAACAAAGAAGAATACTACGGGTTCATCGATGCTTTATTGGCAGGGGATATGGTTCCACCGAAAAATTTTGAAAAAGAAAAATTCTTTCAGGGCTGTCAACCGATTGAAGCAATTGCCAAGACTGGAAGGGACAGTCTTCGCTTTGGTCCGATGAAGCCAGTCGGATTAAGCGATCCTCGTACCGGCCAACGCCCTTACGCGAATGTTCAACTTCGTCCGGAAAATCGGGCAAAAACCTCTTACAACATGGTGGGATTTCAAACTCGTCTCAAATACGGATCCCAATTAAAAGTTCTGCGAATGATTCCTGCCTTAAAAAATGCGGAGTTCTTGAGAATGGGGTCTATCCATCGCAATACGTTTGTTTGTGGACCGAAAGTCCTGCGTCCGGATCTGTCTCTAAAGAATCATCCTCGAATCTATTTTGCAGGCCAGATCACCGGAGTGGAAGGGTATCTCGAGTCATCGGCTTGTGGCTTGCTTGCAGCTATCTTTATCGAGCAAAGACTGAAGGGACTTCCCCACCTGGCTCCTCCTGCAAACACGGCATTGGGTGCGCTACTCAGCCACGTTACTGCGAGTGAAATCAAAAATTATCAGCCTAACAACATTCAGTTTTCTTTGTTTGATCCGAAATATTTTGAAAATCTCGATGGATTGGATCGAGAAAAAACTCGCGAAGAAATGGCCAGACAGGCTCCTATTTTCTTTCGCTCCTGGATGAAAGAATGCTCAACTCAATTTTCGTAGTTCTCGGTGCAACTCTTTGGGCTACTGACACCTTGTTCAGGCACCCCATGACCAATCAGATTTCAGCGATCACGCTGGTGTTTCTCGAGCATCTTTTTGCACTTTTGATTACTGC
>CAZZLF010000170.1:0-4947 GCA_964654965.1 uncultured Bdellovibrio sp. | reverse complement strand
AACCCTTTCGAGCGCGTCATCAGGAGTTCCTGGTTTACAATCAGGCCTGTTGAAATGGAAGACTCTCCAAGATCAATTACAACGACTACTTCCTCTGGGCGTAAATATTCATTGAATTGAAGCATTCTTCTGATTGCAATCATCTCTGATTCGATGGAACGTGGTTTTAATCCCGATTTCTTCAGAAGTTGAATTTGTTCCAAAACGAGTTCCTTACGCACACAATAAACTTTGATTTCATTCATTTCGTTTTTTACACTCGCGGTAAAATCAAAAAGATAATCATCAAGGGGTACGGTTGCGTGATCCACCATTTCCAGTGGAACCGTTTCATTGAGTTCTTTTTCAGTCATTTTTTGAAGCTCAAATGAAAACGTAACCATTTCTGAATCTTTGACGGCCGATGCAGAGTGAGTTGACTTCAGTCGATTGATATCAATCGCTGCACGAATCGCGTCTTCAAGGTTGTTTTCGAGTGGATAATTTTCAGACGTATTTGCCAGATCCTGAAAAAAATGATGGGAGAGCTTGTATTTACCTTTTGAATCTACTTTGAGTCGAACACCTTTGATGGTTCTTGATCCGATATCCACTCCCATTAATGGCTTGAATCTGTACCACCATTCATTCAGCTTCATGATCAACGATTCCTAAAAATTCTTCCGATAATTCCTTCGTTTTCTAGGCCAAAGGTTTCCTTCACAAAAGCCTTGCTGATGAGCCGTACTCTCTTTAACTCCGCAGTTCCCAACAGTTCTTCGCAGATTTGGTTGACCCTTCTCGGTATACCACCGCTCAATTCCTCAATAACCTTCACTGCCCTTGGCTCAAAACGAACAAAATTTCCTGCTCCAGCCTGCTCCAATCGGCTCCGGATGTATCTCTCTAGCTCTATTCCTCTCAAACCATCCAAAACGGTATGAACACTCACCCTTTGAGTGAGCTGCCTTAAATCTTCTCGCTCCAACATGGACAGTAATTCCGGTTGTGCGACCAGAAGTATCTGAAGTAATTTTTCCCTTTTGGTTTCCAGGTTAGTGAGTAGTCGAATGGATTCCAATGCTTCGACACTCATCAACTGAGCCTCATCAATGATCAAAATTGATCTTTTTCCTTCTTCCGCGCTTTTTAGCAAGTATCCATTCAGATGATCCACATACTCTTTTAAAGTCAGTTCACCCTCGATTCCTGGCACTTCAAATTCATCACAGATGGTTGCCAGCAATTCTTTTTCTGTAAATTTCGGATATAAAATTAAGGCTGTATTTGCCACTTCTGAAATCGTGGTCAACAAGATCCTCGTCAACAACGTCTTTCCCATTCCCACTTCGCCTGTCAGAATGCTAAAGCACTTGCCTTGATTCAGAGCCTGAATCAAATCACTCAGCGCTTTGTTGTGTTGTATGGATGCAAAGTAAAAATCCGGGTCCGGTGTTTCGCCGAATGGGTTTTCACTGAGATTGAAAAACTTGCTATAAATTTGTGGACTTTTCATAGTCACTGTCTCATCGGCGATTTACGACTCAGACTTAAATTCTCCTCGGAACGACAAAAGTTTGACTGAATATCAATTATTCAGTTTGGTATGATTAGCAGGAATCAACACGTGCGGGGCGTTAACCTCAAACAAAACTGGTCCAATCACCGCGCTGGGTGACAATTTTGTAGGCACATAGATTTTCAGCGATCTCATCCCAAAAGGAATCTCTGAGGTTGAAAATTTTCCGTTGTTTCCTGAAACGACACTCACCATTTTACTCGTCATTATTCCTGAAGGACTAGGATAGAAAATCTCAACCTCTGCCGAACCATTCCAATTCAAATCTTGGTTCTGAATCACACCGTAAATTGTGGCCATCACTAAAGTTGAAGGAATCAAAACTTTTAGATCCTGATTGAAACCTGTTCCACCTTGAACTCCGTCAGCACCATAAGAGAGAACCGACGCAGAATAATCTTCCATCGTGTAAACATAGGGATTCCCCCATCCATCACTCAGAAGATCATTACCTAAATTTTCAGACGAGAAGTAAGGCCCATTCCACCCCCAACCCATACGGGTCAAAACATCTACAGAAAAACCCGATATTCCTGGATTACTGATCAGCGCTTGTATTCCCTGTGTTGCAGAGGGCAACCCCCCGATGTCACCAACGTATCCGAAACTGGATCTTTTCCCTGAAAGATATAAATCTGGGTTACCCACCAGGGCATTTCGAATTGCGATCATTTCACTTCGCGTTTCATCAAATTGAGATTCTTCAATCGATTGTTTGAGAATTTGACTTCCAAAATAAGAAACCACCAGAAGAATGGTGATCACACACAGAAGTTCTACCAAGGTGTACCCGTCTTTTTTAATGATTGAAACACTCATGGATTCAAATCCAACTGGTTGCACGAAAGCAGATAATTAGGACGATCTACTGTAAATACAATCGGTCCGATTTTACGAGTCGCTCCTGTCTTTTCAGGCAAATATAGACTGATTGACCTTACTCCCAATGGAATTTGATTAAACGAAAAATGACCATGATCAGATGCATAGAGCTTCTTACTGGATTGAGTAAGCGCCCCTGTACCGTCGGGATAATTGATTTCAACCTCTACAGATCCATCATAGGGTCCGCCTGAAAGACAAACAAATCCGCTGACCGTGGTAGTGAGCATTTCAGAAGAAATTTCAACCGCGATATCTTGATCAAATCCTGTACCACCTACTTTACGATCTGCGCCCAGACTCATTAACGAAGGTGGACTTGAGTTTGGATGATAAATAATAGGCTCTCCCCAAGCGTCGGTAGCAAGATCAAGATCACTTGCTCCAGCCTGTAGATATGGACCATTCCAACCCGTTCCTATATGTACATTGCTATGAACCTGGAAAGTCGAGAATGGCCCTCTCGACGGATCCACCAAAGCCAGTATTCCTTGTGCCTCGGTAGGGAGAGAACCAATATCCCCAAGAAAACCAAAATTTTTACGGGATCCACCCTCAACCATAGCGGGGTTACCTACCAATGCATGACGAATCGAGTTCAGTTTTTCGCGGGTTTGATCAAAGCGCGCTTCATCGACATAATTCACATAAAGACTCTGAGTGACCAAAGAAAGAATGATCATGATGGTGATGGTCGTTAATAATTCAACTAAGGTGAACCCCTTAGAGTTTAAATTCAAGATCATCTGAATTCCTACAAGTCCGATCTGGACCACAGCTGGTTAAAGTTGAAGAAGCCGAACTCCAATTGAATCGAGATCCCCATCCATCAAAAAGGTCCTCCGGGTATCCTTCAAACGATTCCTGAAGATATGGCCCGCACCACCCCTGAAGCATTGGACTAGCATTATTGCTGACATCGATTCCTAATGAACAATTTTCTTCATCGTTTTTAAGATAAAGGGATTCCAGCAATGTCGGTACACTACCCGCATGACTACTCTGGTAATGTTGAATCGCACGCAAGAGAAGTTTGGCATTTTGTGCAGTAGATTTTACTTCTGAGATTGACGATTGACTCTGGATCACAACAAAACTGGTGTAAGTACCAAGTAAAATCAAGCTAATCATCATGACTGCACCCAATAACCCCATACCCTGTTCGGAATGTGGCAAACTCTGATCAGCTTTAATAAACAAGAGTGATATCATCTTCATTCCCACAAGTGTGATCAGGACCGCAGCTTCGAATTGTTCGAGGTGGAACTCCAGAACCAGAGACTTGAATTTGTTCGCCCCAACCGTCTAAATTCCAGGATGCATCCGAAGAATTCAGATATGGTCCACGCCAGCCACTTTTAGTAAACGGATTATAGACTTGTGCGCATGCGCCAGACAAAGGTCGAATGACTAAATCCTGTAAAGATGAGGGCGGCTCCTTACAGTGGATCTCATAGCCCAGTTCTGTATTTTTACCACCTGAGACAAATCGTGCATCTCCCAATATTGCATGTTTAATTTCACTCAATTTTTCTTTGGTGACCGCAATTCGAGCGTGAACAGAATAATCAAAAAACTGAGGGACTACCACTGTAGCAAGAATCGCTACAACAACCGCCGTCAATAAGCCTTCTAGTAAAGAAAACCCTTGTTTGGAACGCATTTGATTTCCCATGTCTTCTCTATCAGTTTAAAGCAGAACGCACCCTTCAAGAACTTATTTTTTAAATGGAAAACCAAATTCAATGTCAAGGAGCTGACTCTAGACGAGCTGTTTTTAAATGGTCAAGATAGAATTAAAGTATGTCCAAATATTACTACAAGGCCAAAGACAAACGAGGAGTCGTGATTTACGGAGAAATCGAAGCTCCCAATCTTTGGAAAGCCAAAAAAAACCTTAACGAATCTCATTTATTGGTTCTTGAACTCAAGCAATTCAATTTAAAAGGGTTTTATCTTGCGCTGAATGAACGCTTTGAATTTCAAACAGCGAAAATCCCTCCTGAAGATGTAGAAGTACTCATGGGGCAAATTGAAGCCGGGCAATCTGTAGGAATGCCTCTTACCCAGATCCTGGAATTTGCATATCATGAACAAAAAAATCGATTTTTAAAAAAAATTCTTTTCACCATCAGCGAAGACATTAAACAGGGAAAAAGCTTGCATGAAGCCTTCAGTAAGCATCCTAAGATCTTTAACCCAACCGTTGTTGGCTTGGTGAAAGTCGGAGAAAATTCTGGAAAAATTTTTGACACCTTAAAAGAAATCAATCGTGTCATGATCCAACAAAACGAAAATCGACAGCGATTCAAAGCAGCGACATTTTATCCGAAATTTGTTTTTGGATACACGCTGTTGATTTTCTTCTTTATCAATTACTTCATTGTTCCCATCATGAAGAAAACTTTACTGCAACAAAGCATTAACCCTCCCCTTCTCACTCGAATGTTTATTGAGACTTCTGATGCATTGATCCGCTACTGCTTCATTGTTTTACCGTTATTTGC
>CAZZLF010000169.1:0-4980 GCA_964654965.1 uncultured Bdellovibrio sp. | reverse complement strand
CATGAAGATCACTGAACCAACATCCATTGCACTGAAAGTATTTCATGAATTCAAAGCATCCCATTCCTTGGTGGGTTTTGAGACCCCTCATTTTCATCTTTGGAAAATAACTGTGGAATTCAAAGCTTCACTTCCTCTCAAAGGGGACCGACTGATTGATCTGGTGTTGCTTCAAGACGAATTGATCAAAATTACGGCTCCGGTTGCTGGCACGTATCTCAACGATACCTTGGGCGCTTCCCCAACCAGTGAAAATATGGCGCTCTTCATCTGGAAAAGAGTGGTTGAAAAATTCCCCAATGATCCTTTGGATTCGGTCGCGGTTAAGCTCTGTGACTTAAATGGCGTCGCTAGCGGAGAAGCAGTTCTTTCATGAGTATCAGCCTTCATCAGTTGGAAAAGATTTATACCGGTAGTGGTGCTGGACTTGGCAAAACCTCGGTCTCCATCCCCGATTCGCAGTGGATTTCTTTACTGGGGCCCTCCGGTTGCGGAAAAACAACATTGCTCAAGGTGATTGCAGGATTGGAAGAAAAAACTTCTGGAACGCTTGAGCAAAGTTTTTCAAAAAAAGAAATGAGCTATGTTTTTCAGGATGCAGCTTTATTACCTTGGAAAACTGTGATGGAAAACATTGTTCTTCCGTTGACCTTGAGAGGTGTATCGCTTCAAGAAGCCTCAGATGCTGCACAACCTTGGCTTCAGAAACTGAAGCTTGAAAAATTCAAAGACTGCTTTCCTTCCGAGCTTTCAGGAGGAATGAAAATGCGAGTCTCGATTGCTAGAGCCCTGATCACTCAACCTCGATTGATTTTATTGGATGAACCATTTGCAGCGCTGGACGAACCCATTCGGATTGAGCTGGGATTGGAATTACGAGAACTTTGGAAATCATTCAGGCCAACGATCCTTTTTGTGACTCATTCCATCACAGAAGCATTATGGCTTTCAGATCGTGTTTTAGTATTTCAAGGGCAACCAGGCTTGGTGGCTCTTGATCGTTCGCTTCCTTTTGGTGAGGATCGCCCCCTTTCGTTACGGGCAAAGGCAGAGTTTCAAGAGCGGGTAGAAGAGTGCTTTCAATTGCTGAGGTCACGGTCATGAAAAACCTTTGGAAGCCGCTCATTCCACTGTTGGTCGTTACTACCTTTGCGGAATGGCTTTCTCGAAGTGGAAAAATACCCGTTTTTTTAATGCCGGCGCCATCCCAAGTTTTTCAATGCATCTGGGATGATCCAGGCTCTTTCAAAAAAGCATTTGCTGAGACTGCATTTTCTTCTATGTCTGGCTTAACCATGAGTATGGTGATCGGCCTGATCTCGGCCTTACTGTTGTCGTTTTCGCGATGGATTCGCGAAATGTTTTATCCTTACGCCCTTTTTTTTCAAACGGTACCGATTATTGCAATTGCTCCGATTCTGGTGATTTGGCTTGGTTATGGGTTACCAACGGTCATCGCATCCTCTTTTATCGTTTCTGTTTTTCCAGTGATTGCGAATAGTGTAATGGGCCTGCTCTCTACTGACCCCCAGCTTCTTTCCTTATTTCGAATGCTGGATGCATCACCAGCTCAAATCCTCTTTCGCCTTCGGCTTCCGTTTGCGCTTCCTCAAATATTGGGTGGATTTCAAATTGCAGGTGGTCTCTCCGTAATCGGCGCTATTGTGGGTGAATTTATCTCTGGTAGCGGGCTAGGGGGGTTGGTTGATGCGGCTCGAAATCAACAACGGGTGGATCGTGTGTTTGCATCGGTTTTGCTTGCAGCGTTTTTAGGAATTCTTTTTTTCTCTTTTGTTTCTTTGTTAAATCGCTTTTTGTTAAAAAATCGTCGAACACCTTGAAGGGGTATTGAATATGAATATGGCGCGATTCCGTTGGGTTTTAATCATCACATCTTTTTTTATCATTTCTAAACAAAGCCAGTCCCAAGAGCTTGCCCTGAACTGGAAGCCAGAGCCAGAATTTGGGGGGTTTTACGAAGCACTATTCAATCAAGGTTATGCCAAAGCCGGTCTTTCCAAGTTTGAAATCTTGCCAGGAGGTGCAGGGCAGCCTGTTCCTCAGATGGTTGCAGCTAAAAAAGCAATGTTTGGCATTGCTGCAGGTGACGAAGTGATTTTAGCTCGATCGCAGGGTGCAAAGATTGTTGCTTTGTATGCTGTTTATCAGGAAGATCCGCAGGGTTTCATGGTTCATCTCGAGAAAAAAGTCTCTTCCTTGAAGGAATTATTCCAAACCAAGGGGACCGTCGCTCTTCAAAGAGGATTGAGTTACACCCTTTGGATTGAAAAGAAGTTTGCTCCGATTCAGGCAAAATTAGTCCCTTATACCGGTGGAATCACATCGTTCATTCAAAACAAGGAATATTCTCAGCAGTGCTTTATCTTTTCTGAGCCCATTGCCGCTCGTCGCGAAGGGTTGAACCCAAGAACCTTTTTGATCTCGGAATCTGGTTTTAATCCCTATCTTACGGTTGTCATTGCTCATGAAGACACAGTGAAAGAGAAGCCTGAGTTAGTGAAAGCTTTTTTGAAAGCGACACGTCAAGGCTGGGCTGAATATTTGAAGAAGCCTGAAAAGACCAACGTTGCGATGCAGAAAATGAATCCGAGCATGAATCTTGAAACCTTTGCGGAAGCAACTCGTTTGCAAGAACCATTTATCATCACATCAGAAACAAGGAAAAAAGGCCTCGGAACGATGAATTTTGATCGTTGGAAAAAACTCTATGATCAGATGGTTGAAATTAACTTGGTCAAATCAGGAATGGATGTAACGCAGGTTTTCAAGAATTTCGAATAAAATAACGTCAAGCTCTCGCCGAAAAGCGACAAAAATTTGTTGAAATTCAAATAATCTTTGAGACGATCTAAAAACTCGATGGATTGAGTGTCGCAAATCAATGAAGTTTTGCGAGTGAAGTATAACTTTAGGGGGACGTTATGACTAAATCAGTAGTAAGGATGCTCGCCGTTGCAGTTTTTTTAATGCAATCCGCAGCGATCGCACACACAAAAACAAGCCAAGAGCTTTGTCACTTTATGCCAGAAAACAATCTGAACATTCCTGTAGGAATGGAAAGATTCGGTGGTATTGACGAGCAAACATTTAATAAAGTCATCGATAATATTTCATCTTTTTACGGGCCAATCATTGAAGCTCGCGGTGGAAAACTGAAGGTGAATCGTCTTTGGGACAACGGGACAGTAAACGCTTCCGCACAACGTCAGGGCTCTACTTACGTCTTGAATATGTACGGCGGCCTTGCTCGTCACTCCAGAACCACTGAAGATGGTTTCGCATTGGTGATGTGTCATGAGTTGGGCCACCACTTGGGTGGATTCCCAACTTCAGGTGGAATTCTTTCGTTGAACAATTGGGCATCGAATGAAGGTCAATCCGATTATTTTGCAACGATGAAGTGTTTCCGTCGCGTTTATGAAAACGAAGACAATGCTTCTGTCATTGCATCAATGAACGTACCTGAAACCGTGTCTAAGAAGTGTTCTCAAAGCTTCAAGTCTCAATCAGAAATCAATCTCTGTATTCGTGGAACGATGGCTGGCCAAGTGTTGGCAAATCTTCTTTGGGGATTGTCCAATGGCGAGAAAGAGCTGAAAGAAAAATCTCTTCCAAGCGTGGATACACCGAATACGAATATCGTGATCAAAACAGATAACGCTCACCCAGAAGCTCAATGCCGTCTGGATACCTATTTTGCTGGAGCAATTTGCCCAATTCACTTCTCTGAAGATTTCGGCAAAAAAGATCCAACTACCGGTGCGTGCGCAACTGAAAAAGGTGATCGTTTTGGTTATCGCCCGCTTTGCTGGTACAAACCAAAATTCTAATTTTTGATTTCATATAATTTTTTAAAAGATGTCGGAAGTTTTCCGGCATCTTTTTTTATTAATTTTCGACAAAATCATTGAAAAAAGAATAAAATTTGAGACGATTATCCCACTCAAGAGATTGAGTCTCCAAAAACGGAGTGCAGATAATAATCATATCCTGGGGGGGATCTAATGATGAAAACTGTTTTACGTCTCTGTAGTATTTCTGTTTCTTTAATCTTGATCAGCTCAATTGCTCAAGCACACACTTCCAGCAAAGAACTTTGCCATTTCATGCCAAAAAACAACTATCGTATTCCGGTAGGTGCTAATTTTGCTGGTGGCGGGTTAGACGAAGACACCTTCAATAAAGTCATTGATGATGTGAGTGCGATTTATGAGCCAGTCATCAAGCAACGAGGCGGTAAGTTGAAAGTGAATCGTCTTTGGACGGATTCCACGGTCAATGCTTCTGCTCAACGGGTTGGAAAAAGCTACGTATTGAATATGTACGGTGGATTAGCCCGTCACGAAATCGTGACTGAAGACGGATTCGCCTTAGTCGTTTGTCATGAACTCGGACATCACCTTGGCGGATTCCCACAAAAAGGTCGCGATGATGGCAATCCATCATGGGCATCTAACGAAGGTCAATCCGATTACTTCGCAACCATGAAGTGCTTTCGGAAGTTGAGAGAAAACGAGAACAACACCGCATTCATCAAGAAGAAAAAAGTTCCTTCTTCCGTGCAACTCAAGTGTTCTGAAACATTCAAGTCTACGGCTGAAATCAGTCTTTGTATCCGTGGGTCCTTGGCAGGACAAGTTTTGGCAAATTTACTCCATACCCTAGGTGGTGGAAGTGAATCCAATACTCCTGACTTCGATACTCCTGATGCTTCTGAAATTGAGGCAACCAATGATGCCCATCCTAAGGCTCAGTGTCGTTTGGACACATATTTCGCAGGTGCAACTTGTTATGCTTCTCATTTGCAGGATTTCGGAACAGACGATGCAGCTACAGGCGCCTGCGCAGAAGAAAAAGGAGACACGTCCTCTTTCCGTCCTCACTGCTGGTATAAGCCACAAAATTAATTACCATTCTTGAAAATCAAAGGGCGGCTGCAATGCAGTCGCCCTTTTTTTT
>CAZZLF010000168.1:0-4981 GCA_964654965.1 uncultured Bdellovibrio sp. | reverse complement strand
TGGTTATCCTTGAATCATCCTCCCGTGAAAAGAATTCAAGATTCCCCGGGTCAAATATATCGAGAATTCTCAACACCTTCGATGAATCATCATTTCACTACCTCTGAATTTCAGAAAAAAATAGACTCGATCAGCGGAACCGAACTCACTTTTGAAAATGAGATCAAACCACTCTTCAACGGCGATTCCATCAGGCAAAAAATTGAATCCGTCAGCCGAGCTCAACAATTCATTTTTGGAGCAGTAATGGCTACGATTTGTGATTCAAGCTCTGATGATTTTATTCAAGCCTTGATCGAAAAGTCAAAAAAAGGGGTAACAATCAAATTACTAATGGAGCGATTTTATATGGGAACAATGTTCAAGAAATGTTCGAATCGCTTGCGTTTAGCCGGAATCGATCTTCAATTCGTCAACCTGAAGTGGAAACCAAAAACCTTTCTCTCATTTTTTCATCCGAAGTTTTGGGTCATTGATGGTGAAGAAGTCATCGTCGGAGGACAGAACATTGCGAACTATGAAAACAATTCTACCGGCTATAATCGACTAAATCGGGATACCGATCTTTGGTTGCGTGGCCCAGTTGCGACCGACTTTGCCGATGGATTTCTAAAACTTTGGGATCGATATTCAAAAAACAGCAACAATCCAATGAATGAAATTCGGGCGAGAATTCTTCACCATCAACGCTATCAGCGCATGTACCAATTGAGGGGTGAACATTCCTACGCCACGCAACTCGATCAAAACCGTAATTCCCTTCAAGGTGCCTGTCGTGCAATGATTCAATTTCCCGATAATCAAAATCTTTCAATTGCCGAAATCATGAGGGAACATGTGGAGCAGTCAGAACATTCCATTGTTCTCACCAGTCCTGAAATTCAATTTAAACTTCCTGCTCGAAAAAAGAGCGAGGGTGACCATCTGATCTCTTCATTGATCGATGCAGCCCGTGACCGCAACGTTAAAGTCGAATTGATTTCAAACGGAGTTGATGGCGGCAACGGAGAATTCACAGAAACCATCCGGGAACATCGAGATGAAGCGCAGGAAAATGGTCAATGGAGATTATCCCATTTCTTTGACTGGATTTTGAGTTTTCAACCCCAATACAATGCTCGAAAACACCGGCATTATCTTTTGCAACTCGCCAGTATTCCTCATTTTCGCACTTGGACCCACTTCAACTACATGCACGCAAAACAGGCCTTCTTTGACCGTATCGCCACCGTAATCTCGAGTGTGAACCTTGATCAAGCCAGCATGGATCGTAATGTAGAGGCTGGCGCGATTTGCATGGACGAGGATCTTTCCCGCCAGATGGAAGCACAACTCGCCTTGGATCTGGCCAACTCTGTGCCCGTGACCAGTAAAAACGAGACCAAGAACCCCTATTGAAATAGAAAATACATAAAAAAAGCCCCGGCGGAAATTCCACCGGGGCTTTTCAATTTTTCTTATCCACACCACTTTCAAACTGGCTCATTTATTTAACGCAGCCAGCATTGAAAAGTAGTCAGACACCCTATTCGTCTTTCTTCAAAGAGTTCTTGAGCTTGTCGCCAAGGAGGTCACCCATTGAGGTTCCCTTCTTGCCTTTGTCGCCCATGTAACCTTCGTAGTTCGCGCGCTCTTCAGAACGAGCCATTTGCTTGATGGACAAGCTGATACGGCGTTCTTTAGGTTCAATCGAGAGGATCTCGGCTTTTACTTTATCGCCAAGTTTCACGATGTCGCTTACTTTTTCTACGCGTTGTTCAGAAAGTTCTGAAACGTAGATGAGACCTTCCACACCTTCTTCGATTTCAATGAATGCACCGAAATCAGTGATTTTGGTGATCATACCATCGATGGTCTGGCCTGGACGGTAGCGGGACTTGATGTTTTCCCAAGGATCGCGCTCAAGTTGTTTGATACCCAAGCTGAATTTCTCAGCTTGTTTGTCGATACCAAGAACAACCGCTTTGATCTTGTCGCCTTTTTTGTATTTCTCAGATGGGCTAGCCACTTTCTTGTTCCAGCTGATGTCTGAAACGTGAACGAGACCGTCGATGCCCATGCCTACGTCAACGAACATACCGAAATCGGTGATGGACTTGACTTCTGCTTCGTCAACGATTGCGCCAACTGGGTATTTCAATTCAAGAGCATCCCATGGATTGTCTTGAAGTTGTTTCATACCAAGGCTGATGCGCTTGTTGCGAGTGTCGACTTCAAGAACTTTACATTCTACAACGTCGCCCACTTTCACGAACTTGCTCGGGTTCTTCACGCGCTCAGTCCATGACATTTCAGATACGTGGATCAAACCTTCAACGCCGTCGTCGAGTTCAACGAATGCGCCGTAGTCTTTCAGGCTTACGATCTTGCCTTTTACCACTTTACCAACAGGGAATTTGTATTCCGCTTCATCCCATGGGTTCGGAGATACTTGTTTCAATCCGAGAGATACGCGCTCTTTTTCGCGGTCGTACTTCAAGATTTTCACTTTCACTTCGTCGCCAACCTGGAACAATTCGCTTGGGTGCTTGATGCGGCCCCAGCTCATGTCAGTGATGTGGAGCAATCCGTCCATACCACCTAGGTCAATGAATGCACCGTACTCAGTGATGTTCTTCACTGTACCGGCAACCACCATACCCTCTTGCATTTGAGAGAGGGTTTCAGCACGAAGAGACTCGCGCTCAGCAGCAACAACGGCTTTACGAGAAAGAACGATATTTCCGCGTTTTTTGTTGAACTTCAAGATCTTGAACTTCATGCGCTGACCGATGAACTTGTCGAGATTCTTCACGACTTTGTTATCGATTTGAGAGCCCGGAAGGAATGCCTTCACGCCGATATCAACGGA
Organism: uncultured Bdellovibrio sp.; assembly: GCA_964654965.1. GTDB lineage: Bacteria > Bdellovibrionota > UBA1018 > UBA1018 > CAIMNF01 > CAIMNF01. The sequence continues at coordinate 2,130 of CAZZLF010000168.1, read as the reverse complement.
AAGTCCGCCTTTAACCTTCGTGAGAACCACACCTTCTACGAGTTGGTCTTCTTCACATGCAGCAGAGATTTCGTCCCAAGCTTTGATGATTTCAGCGCGGTCTTTAGAAAGATGAATTACGCCGTTTTCAATTTCGAGGCGCTCAACGTAAACAGAGAGCAGATCGCCTAGTTTTACATTTGCAGTTCCAGTTGCATCCTTGAACTCGTGAAGAGGAATGATTCCTTCACATTTGAAGCCGATGTCAACGGTCGCAAATTCAGGGTTGATCGCGATGACTTTTCCGTCAATCACGGCACCTTCTTGAATTTCATTATTTTTCTGAGCAGTTTCGAAGAGCTCTGTAAAGTCTTCGTCTTTCTTCATTTTTTGTTCGACAAGTTCGCCTTGTGAATCAGCGAAATCGTCCATCCACTTGGTGTTCGCAAGTAGACCTTTTTTCACTGCTTTTGCAGTGGTAGTTGTATTGGTTTTTGCCATTGTTTTGATTATTCCTTACGGAGAGATCCCGGAACTGCCGAAACGCAAAGCATTTGAAGTGGAAGTTCTCGGAAATCGGTTTTACCCGACTTAAGAGGTATAATTAAGCACCAAACCAAAGTCAAAGAAAAAACCCTGATTAGGAGCTCTAACCAGGGCTTTCTTCTCTATTTTCTGATTTTTAAAGATTACCAGCCACCGTACCAACCACCGCCTGGTACCCCTAAATTCACTCCAGCATTGAAATTAATTCCGGCATTCAATCCAGGATAGTAGCCGCCATAACCACCGTAACCGCCACCCATTCCGTAGTAAGGACTGCCGTACATGCCCATACCGCCTCCACCATACATGTTTGCAGCATTGTTATAGCCGTACATCATGCTGTTCTGGATTGCCATTTGCTGGTAAGCCGCCTGTTGCAGTTGCAACTGGGAATTATACATTTGCTGTTGAACGTTCATCATTCCGTTCATACCACCCATGCCGCCCATACCACCCATTCCCGGATAGTACATTCCGCCGCCAAAACCAGGGAAGCCCATGCCGCCCATGCCACCCATTCCTGGATACATGCCGCCCATACCGCCACCTAAACCTAGTCCGATATTCAGGCCAAGTCCCATACCAGGGAAGCCCATGCCACCCATTCCTGGGTACATACCGCCCATGCCCATACCAGGGAAGCCCATGCCGCCCATGCCACCCATTCCTGGATACATACCACCCATGCCCATCATGCCATATGGGCTCATCATTCCACCCATACCCATGCCGCCCATTGGATTATAGCCGCCCATGAAGCCGCCACCCATTCCTAACATTCCACCACAATTCGGTGATGTAGGAGGAAGACCAACTTTTTGAGAAAGCTGAATTTGCTGAGAGTACATTGAAGTACACGCAGCAAGCCCTCTGTTGTACATGGACATATTCATTAACCCGAGGCCAATTGGAGTAACAATTCCTCCCACTGCACCGATGATCTGAGCTGCTTTGCTCACCCCGCAATTTCCATAAAGCATGCATGCGCTATCGCCGTTCGCATACGCTCCACAATCCGGGCAGTATCCACCGCGCATCATATTGAGATCCAATTGAGCTTGCTTGATCGCTGCATCACATGAATCTAAAGCCGTTGTTAAACAGTCTGTATTACAGCTTTTCCAGTGAGATTTTTTGATATCGCGAGGTGAACTCAGCTTACAGTTTTTGTCGCTATTCTTTTTAAACGCATCTACTTTTGCAATCGCATCATCCTGAAGAACTTTCAAATCTTTCAATGCAAGAGACGCTTTTAACCAGTCTTCACCATCGGTACACTCACTAACAAAGAGTCCGTCTGATTTTGCAAGCTCTTCGAGACAGCCTGATTTTTTCAAAATCAAGTCACAGGCATTTCTAGTTGGATTTTGTTGTCTGGATTTATACTCAGTGATGCTGGCCCGATCCGTTTCACTGAAATACTCAGAAAACATTTTTTGAATGTAACTACCTTCTGCCAAATCACCTGAACCACAAACATATTTAAAGTCATTGGCAGACAACTTACATTTTGAATTCGAAGTCATGGAATACTGTAGACATTGGTCTCGACAAGAATCTTTAGCTTTAGAATAAGCGTCGTCCACCACTTTTTGCTGAGCTTTC
>CAZZLF010000167.1:0-4988 GCA_964654965.1 uncultured Bdellovibrio sp. | reverse complement strand
AAATATAAAAACCTGAAGTTTCTGGGGCTTTTTTAATGGCCGTATCCAAAACACGGTGAGCTATATCAAACTCTTTGTTCTTTTTGTAATGAAGAACGATATGCATGTTCGCATCTTCAAAAAATTTGGAGTCAGATGAAATCTGACCAAGTTGGTAAACGGCCTCATTCGTCTTACCCATTTCCTCGAATGCAGCTGCAAGGTAATAGTTTGCCTTGTCTGAGTCAGGTACTTTCTCAATAATGAACGAGAAGGTTTTCACCGCATTTTCCCAATCTTTATTTTGAAGATAAACCAGTCCTATCTTCATCTGAGTATTCATATCTTCCGGGTCCAGAACCGAGAGGATAGTCAACACCTTCAATGCATTCTCGAATTCACCTTTTTTAAGGTAAATAGATGCCAATCGACCTGCGGTATGAATGTCTTGTTTGACCTCCAACTGTTCTTGATAAACTTCCTTTGCCTTATCCTCTTGTCCAATTCCCTCCAGGGTAATTCCAAGAGAAAGAGATGCTTGAGTGAAACCGGGACGCAGATCCAGCGCTTTTCTATAGTTGCTAACAGCCGCATTGATCGATCCCTTCATCTGCTCAAGTTTTCCGGCATAAAACCAAGCAGCAGCAGAGTCATTCACTTTACTGATAAATTTCTTAATGTAAGCCAAAGCCTCATCCGCTTTTTCTTGCTCAACCAAGGTTTGAGTTTTAAAAACGGCAGCTTCATCATTTCTTGGATCTAACTTCAATACTTCTTCGTACTCTCGCAATGCTCTTTCGGGCTCACTCAGAACTGAATAAATTCCTCCCAGCATGAGATGCGCCTCAATCGATTGAGAATCAATCTTCAGTGCACTTTCACAGGCACTCATTGCCAGACTGGTTTCTCCTTTTCGAATATATTCCTGTGCGAGTTTGGTATAAATGACCGCAGACTTTGAATCATAAATCAGTGCCGCTCGATATTCTTCAATTGCCAATTCCACTTTACCTTCCATGGAATAAGCCTGTGCCATCGCAAAATGAAAGTTCGCGCTTGCGGTATGATCATGATCACTCCACGCTTTTTGACCGTAAAACGGTCCTTCATTCGCCGCAGACTCTTCTTTGGTCTCTTGAATATGGGGTGAAATGGCGCAGCCAGAGTGCAAATTTCCACAGAGGATTAGCCCGAGAATAAGTGTGTTTTTTTCCAATGATTTCATAAGGTTAATCAAAAAGCCCCATATTAAAAGGCCCCCCTTATACCCTTTTCGTCATTCTTCTATCAAAACTGTAATTTTCATTTTTGGATGCGGGTAGCGAATATCTTGACATCAACTCGTCTCATTGTTATCTGATTACCTGCCAATAGACTGTGCGTAATGTCAATTATGCTCTTCTGTTGTGCACCTCATGCAAAAAAGAGGTGTTCTAGGGGCGGAAAACGGGGGTTTTCAGTTTTTCTTCGCCAAAACACTTTTCAATTTCTGAGGCAACTATTAATAACCTAGGTGCTTATTTAGGGGGCAGTATATGAAAGAAGCAAAAATCATTAAGCGTTATCAAAACCGCAAATTGTACGATACTCACGAATCTAGCTATGTGACTCTCGACGAGATCTCTAAGATGATCCGTAACGGTGAAGAAATTCGCGTGATCGACAACAAAACTAAAAACGACATCACGGCAGCTACTTTGACTCAACTTCTTTATGAATCTGAGCGTAAGGCTAAAACTCAGCCTTCAGTGAATCTTTTGAAAGCAATCATTCGCAGTGGCGATGGTTCTTTCTCTGGCTTCATCGCAGAACACATGAAAGATGAATTGAGTGCAATTGAAGCAGAAGCAGCTCAACAAGCAGCATCTGCAACTGTTACTAGCGCTCCAACTATCAATCAGTAATCTGATTTGAGTTGACGCCAAATTCCTGACTTCACATTTTAATCAGCCTTCGAGCTGTGCCTCTTTTCCCGGTAAAGCTTTTATCTGGAAAAATTGAGAATGCGTTTAATTTGACGCAATTCAGTTGAGGCTTTGCTTCTTTCAGGTCACCGAATACACTTTAGAAATGAAGTGTTCAAAACGATTACTTTTTGTATTTTTCGTTTCTGGAGTGTGTTCGGTATCTCTTTCCACATCATTTGCTTACCCCAGCTCCAGATCAACCTACTCATTATCGAACGAATCCGACTCAATTCAACTGACTCGTTCATCCAGAGAGTCAAATCGAAATGAAGCTGGTCCTTCCAAAAACTACAAACAGGAACTCCCCCCTCTCTCTCCAGGAACACACAACTTTTCACTTGGGGTCGGCCAAATCTTTTTAATGGGTTCCCTTTCCAACGAGTACGAAAACAATCTTGGAACTCAAGCTCACTATACCTATGGCGTAAGTGATCTATTTTCTTTTGAGTCTGATTTTGGATACAGCTCCCATTCCAATGGAAACTTCGGCCTATTGAATCTGGATGCCGCACTGAGAACCAACCTGATTTATTTTGATCAATTGGTTCCTTTTGCTTCTGTAGGACTTGGATTTTACCACCCTTCCAAAACGTATTCCGACAACTCTAAAGTCAGTGCATTTTTATTCGGAATGGAACTGGGAGGCGGCGTTGACCTTCTCTTGAACAAAAAGTTATTTTTCGGTACTCGTTTGAATTACCACAACATGTTTGATTCAACTAAAGTCGCCTCGAACGGAGTTTCAAGAACGATTGGCGGTTCGTTTTTATCTTTCATGATTCACGCTGGTGTAACTTTCTAGAATCGGATAAACGAATCTTTCATGGCTATCGAATTCAAACCTCACCACGATAAATGGGTTAAGTGTATCTCCAATAGCGGGACAATCCGCGCAGTCGCAGTTAATGCAACTGAAGTGACCAACTATCTTGCCCAAAGGCACAAAACTGCTTTGGCAGGAACAAAATCCTTATCTGAAGGAATTATCGCCAGTCTTTTGCTTTCTTCTTATTGCAAAAACGAGGAAAAAATCAACCTCAACATACAAGCTTCGGGTTGGTGTCACCAGGCGATCTTTGATGCCAATGCCAATGCGGAAGTCCGTGGTTATGTTATTGAACGAAATTATGAAGAAATCGAACTGGCTAAAAATATTGGCCCATGGGGAATCGGATTACTCTCTGTTTTAAGAACAAAAACAGAAGAGTCCAAACCCTACATTGGGACAGTCCCATTACTGACTGGGCATCTTCCAAAAGATCTTACCTATTATTGGCTTCAGTCCGAACAAGTTCATTCGGCGGTTGGAATCGATGTGCAACTTGATTTCGAAAATAACAAAGTTACCTTTGCACAAGGCTTTCTGATTCAGGCTTTACCCGGCGCAACTGAAGAAGACATCAAGACGATCGAAGATCATATGAGAAGATTCAATTTTCTTGAACCCGAATCAGAAGAAAGAAAAACCCCCACGCACTTGCTTTCCTTTCTATTAGAAGACACGACCTTCAGTGTATTGGAAGAAAAAAAGCTTAGTGTGAAGTGCACCTGTTCCATGGACCGAGTCAAAAGATCAATTTCCTTGATTGGAATTGATGAAATTGAATCAATGATTTCAGAAGGTAAGAACTTTGAAGTGAATTGTGATTTTTGCTCAGAAATATATGTTTTTACGACATCGATGCTTCAAGAATTGAGCAAGAATTTAAAACCCTGAGTTTCGATTGATCGAGGCTCATAAAAAGGCAAACGAACATGAAAAAAACAATAATTGTAGCAGGATCATTACTCGGAATCATACTGTCTTCAGCTCTGTGGTACATCATGATTGGAAATAACCTAGTTGCTCTCGATGAAGGAGTCAGTTCCAGCTGGTCACAAGTTGAAAATGTTTACCAGCGACGAGCGGATTTAATCCCTAATCTTGTCAACACAGTTAAAGGCTATGCAAAACACGAAGCCGAAGTATTGGAATCGGTTACTCAGGCAAGAGCGTCTGTAGGACAAATTAAGGTAAATTCGCCAGAAGACCTCAAAAAATTCGAACAAGCACAAGGTGACCTAACGAATGCACTTTCACGTTTGATGGTGATTTCTGAAAGATACCCTGAATTGAAAGCAGACAAAAACTTTCTTGAACTCCAAAGTCAGCTCGAAGGAACTGAAAACCGCATTTCCATTGAACGCCAACGTTTCAATGAATCTGCAAGAGCTTACAATACCAAAATTCGCCAGTTCCCGTCTTCCATCGTAGCGGATAACAAAGGCTTAAAGCCAAGAGGCTATTTTGAAGCCAAAAAAGGTTCTGAAAACGCGCCTGAAGTGAAGTTCTAGGTTCGAATCTTTATGCTTCGAAAGCTGCTTCTTTCTTTTGGTTTTTATATTGGATCTCTTCATGCATTCGATGCTGAAGCAGCCAAAGCAATTCCAGAACCACCAAGAAACTATGTTTATGATGAGTCCGGTGTTTTGGGGCCATCCATTTCGAACTTGTCATCTCTACTCGCAAAAGAAGACCAAAATACTGGAAACCAGATTTTAATCGCCGTCTTTCAGTCGCTGGAAGGTGAAGATCTTGTCGATTACACCAATCGATTATTCCAAGCCTGGAACCCCGGCCAAAAAGGGAAAAACACTGGGGTTGTCCTGGCGGCATTTCTTGCTGAAAAGAAAATACGATTTGAAGTGGGTTATGGACTTGAACCTTACCTTACCGATGCCAAAAGCAAGCGGATCATTATTGAAATTTTAGGACCGGCATTTCGTGAAAAAAAATTTGGCGAAGGATTTATTCAATCCGCAATTGAAATACAAAAGATCATTCATCAAAATCCTGAGGAAGATAATTCAAATAAAAATCGACACCTTCCTAAACTAGTAGACATCGACCCTGAAATCATTTTTTTTATCGCTTTAATTTTATTCATCTTCATTAAACTAATGAGTGATACCACTTCAGACGAAATCACCAGCCAAGATGCCAGAAGAATTCGTAGAAGAAGAAGTTGGACTGATGATAATTCCTTTGGTGGTTTTGGCGGC
>CAZZLF010000166.1:0-5001 GCA_964654965.1 uncultured Bdellovibrio sp. | reverse complement strand
TGGAAAAACTGACTCCTTCTTTGCACAATCCTGTTTTTGTTATCGGAAGCGACCAATTCCAAAAATTGAATGAATGGGCGAGATTTCCCTATTTTCTTAAGCTTTGTGATTGGATTATTCTTCTGCGCAAACCTTCGACTTTGAATTCTATCCATCCGACGATTCAAAATTTGGTTCAGTTACAAGTGATCAGTCAGACATCAAATCAGTACGAATTTCTGGCTTTGGGTAAAAAGTTAAAATTCGTCCCAACTGAAGCAATCGAAGTTTCATCCACCTGGGTTCGCGAAAAACTTTCCTTGGGTGATTGGGCGTCTTTAAAAAACCTCATCCCACCAAAAGTAGAAGAATATATTTTAAGGAACAAGATTTATGGCAAATGAAACAACCGTAATTGAAGTGAGTGAGGAATCCCTTGCAAAAGCTTTTTTGAGCGTTCAAGCAGCAGCTAACAAAAAAGCCGAAAACATCAAAATTCTGGATTTAAAAAAACTATCCAGTTTTACGGAATACTTTGTTGTTTGCTCTGGTCAGTCCGATCGCCAAGTGCAAGCGATCGCTGATTCTATTGTCATAGAATTAAAAGAAGATGGATTTACTCCAATCAGTATGGAAGGCTACCGTGAAGGACGCTGGGTACTGGTTGATTACGGTGATGTCGTCATTCATGTGTTTCTCGATGCCCTTAGAGAATATTACGATATCGAACAACTCTGGAAAGATGCTCCTAAAGTACCGATTCCAATCGAATTGTACATCACTCCTCCATCACACTGAAATTAGGTCAATTTCCGGATGAAAAAAACGGTTCTGATCTGTTTTGGAAAACTAAAAACTCCCGGAATGGAAGCAGCGGTTGGTGAATTTACCAAACGTCTTGGTTCCTACACCAAATTTTCTTGCATAGAACTAAAGTCAACTCAATCACCGGAAAAAGATGAAACCATGATCCTAGACTTGCTCGAAAGTACTTCATTCCAGACTCAATATGCGAGGAATCCCCAAATCTGGGCTTTGGATGAAACCGGAAAGGCCCTTAAAACGACGGAATGGGCTTCTGAATTCAAAGAAATTCTTAATCGCGGATCCGGCGAATTGGTTTTGATCATCGGGGGCAGTTACGGACTAAGTGATTTGATCTTAAAAAAAGCCCACAAAAAAATCAGCTTTGGACCGCAAACCTTCTCCCATGAGCTGGCTAGACTGGTCTTAGTTGAACAACTTTACAGAGCCCTTTCTTTTGCTGTCGGACACCCTTATCACCACGAGGGCTGACATGAAACTTGCTTGACTCATGTCATGTTTCAAAATCTTTTTTCGGGAATTAAACCCTTTGTCTGCGCGGGGTGTGGAGACCACTGCTCAGGGGTAATCTGCAAGATCTGTCACTCCATGCTCAAAAAAAACCATGAAATGATCAACCCTCAAGAGGAAGGAATTCTAGGAATCTTTCCAATTTTTATTTCATTTTCGACAACTCATACCATTTTGAAATACTGGAAAAACAACGGTGGATCAGGCTTGAGAAAAATTCTCATGAGCCCTGATGAGCGATTACTGAAACTCATGAATCAAATGAATTTTGATGCGATCGTTCCCATACCTCAAAACACCAAAAGAACCCTAGAGCGAGGACACTCTTCCTCTTTGGAGGTTGCCCGATTTTTTTCACGACTCATGGGGATTCCCATCGAAAAAGAATGGTTGAAACTCAAACCGGATTCAAATCGTAAGCAGGCACTTTTAAACGAATGGGAAAGACGCTATTTGGATAATCCCTTTGAAATCGGAACAATTTCATCGACTGTGTACAATAAAACTTATCGGGTCTTGATTGTGGATGATTTTGTCACATCCGGCAGCACTTTAAACAAAGCAGCCAATGAGATCAGTGCCTCAATCAAAAATCTTGAAATTTATGCTGGTTGCCTGGGCTGGAAGCCTAAAATTGTGCTTCAACGACAGGAGCGCCACCCACCGATTGAATCTGATCGAGAATCTCGTCGTTCTCAGACAATTGCAGATCAAAGCTCATTGGCGCAATTTCAAATCGTTTCGCAATTTGCTCAAGAGCATGAGTGATTCCAAAAGAATCGTTCATCAGAACAAAATCTGAATTGCTCGCACTTTCGTTAAACTCACCTTCAACCACGATAAATCCGGGTTCAAATCGAACTTGTTCCTTATCAACAGTAGACAGGAAATCTTTTTTTCCATTCGGAATGAAATCCTGACCATCAAAAGCCTTATTCAAGGATTGTTTTAATTTACGAAGTTTTTTCATGATTTCATGATTTTCTTCGATTTCATCCGATTGAAGGAAAACAGTCCAAACAGAACGATTTGGTTCAGGGAAAAAACCAAGTACATCCCGGTCAAAAGATTCTCCAGCGTCTCGATTCATTGGAATCACTAAACCATTTTCAATGGATTGCAATAACGGCTCATTGTGATGAAAGACTACCTGAAGAGCACTCACCGCTGAATTCGATTTAGCTTTCCCAATCTGATACTTTAAAACAGTGGCTAATTTTGGAATCGTTTTCAGCTCAGAAAGAGGTCCGCAGTAATAGAGTTGCTTGAATTCCGTGATAATTCCGTTAGAAAACTGCACTTTTCCGCCATTTTCAAAAACTTCAAACTCAATAACGGGTGCGAGTTCGATTTTTTTGACCAAAGGATGCATATCAATCGCTGCACGCAATTCTTCTTCAATTTTCATGGTACTGATACCATTGATTTTAAATTCAGTTACTCCAAGAAATGCTTGTTCAGGCGTCCAAACTAATTCTTCAAAAGCTTTTTGCTGGGCATCGACATGAGAAGATCTTTTCCATGCCGGCATTTTAAAGCCTTTGTTACGGAAAACACGATGTGCAGTTCCCTTTTCAATCGGATTGGAAAAAATATCGTTAGAAACAAATTGATAGCAATCGAGCAATGCGCCGAGAGCCAATTCACTTTTTACATGAGGCATCACCGGCCAAACCTGTGAACCAGAGTCTTTCACCCAAACTACCGATTCTTGATTTTTCAAAAGTTGCGAAATGAGAAAGACTGATGCAGAGCCATCCCCAAAAACCAATACTGGTGCATGGGAAGGTGAATTTTGACTACTTGCGTTTTTAACCATATTTCCCCCTAACTTCAGTACGATTAGAACTATTTTTTTGACGCTCGTCTAGTGAAAAAGGGCTCCAAAACTGAATGAGCTCGAATTGGAAATTACCCTGATTTGATTAGGCTTTACAGCTAGGTGCGCAAAGTCAAATTGCATTAAATATTGGTTCATTCCCAATAAATGGAAAGGAAAGATCCAGTTCAATCCTGCTGCGATTTCATAATTCTCAGAAATTCGCATGAAAAACACATCTTTCATCATGGGAGACCATTTGAAGTAAGCGCCCAAGGAAGATTGATTTTCAAATCGATAAGAAATCGTAGGAAATAACTGCGGCCCCGTTACCGCTTCATAACCAAAAAGGTTTTGAGTGACAAAAGTGGTATTGAAATACCACCCCAAATGAAGACCTAACTTCCAACTCCCCTTGAATACAGTGGGTTCGTATCTTGCGGAAAAGTTTGCTCCAAAAAATCGAATCGTCACATCATTCAAAACACCATTCACTAATACTCGAGACTCATTCAACGGCAATGCAGTCAAATAGGAACTCAATTGAAGACTATATTCGGAAAAAGAGGGCAGAGAATAGTCCATGGATGCTTTCGCTAAAACAGAATATTGCGCCATGGAGACAGCATTGGAATTATAAGTATTATACACCCATCCCAACGCAGCCTTAAAATCCAAGGAACGTTGATTCCCGGCTTGTGGATTGGATTCAACCGCTGGTAGCTGTGCTGTTTTTGCCACTGCATTTGGAATCATGAGCATTCCAAAATACAAAAGAATTAAAAATTGCATCACGGAGACAGGTTAAGAGATTTTGGGTGGAGAGTAAAACTTCGTTTGCTTGAGACCTTCAGGAAGTCGTTTTTGAGGGTCACCTTTTCCATAACCTTCCGCTTTCATCAGTGCGGTCACCGGATTGCGAAGAACCATGGGAACAGGTAAAGCCCCTGACTCACGAACTTCTGCAAAAGCAGACTCAATTGCATTGTACACAGAACGATCTTTCTTCGCCAATGCAAGCGAGATAGCCGCATGGGCAAGATTGATTCTGGCTTCAGGCAATCCCACACACTCCAAGGCGTCTTTTGCGGCCATTGCCATCAGCAATCCTCGAGGCTCAGCATTACCAACATCCTCACTGGCAAAAACGATCATTCGACGGGCTATAAACATGGGGTCTTCCCCACTTTCCAGCATACGGGCTAGATAGTACACGGCTGCGTCCGGATCGGATGCGCGCATGGATTTAATGAATGCTGATATAATATTGTAATGTTCTTCAGAGGCCTTATCGTAAGGAAGAACCCGATCGCCCATTTGAGAAAGCAGTTCACGGGTGAGCTCAAGATCGAAATCCTCTTGTTCAGGCTTCATCATGATCAAAGATTCGAGCAAAGTGAGTAATCGACGGGCATCGCCCTCAGACTGCTCAATTAATAACTGTTGAGCATCTTCGAAGAACTTGATTTTGGACTGAAGTCCAAGCTCAGAATTTAATGCCTTATTGAGGACTTCACTGAGACTTTTTTCATCCAGTCGATCAAGCCGAATCACTCTCATTCTTGATAAGAGAGCTGCATTCACTTCAAAAGAAGGGTTCTCAGTGGTCGCTCCAATCAACGTAAATAAGCCATTTTCAACATGAGGAAGCAGACTATCCTGCTGTGATTTATTTAAACGATGAATTTCATCAAAAAAGAGAATGGTCTGACGTCCGAGTCGTTGATAATTTTTGGCTTGTTCAGCGGCTTCTTTAATGTCTTTCACGCCTGATGAAACGGCACTCAACTGAATGAACGCATCACCACGATTTTCGGCGATCAGCATGGCCAGAGAGGTCTTACCGACACCGGGTGGGCCCCAAAGCA
>CAZZLF010000165.1:0-5029 GCA_964654965.1 uncultured Bdellovibrio sp. | reverse complement strand
AAGACGGATCACTTCAGCCAAATCACTGAGTACTGACGCGCATCCTTATCGCCTCTTCGGTAGCTGAAATACTTGGGCTGTCCCTGTTCCGTAATGGCGCAATAGGTACAATCCGGATGAATGACGACCTCTTCCAAACCGATCTCCAATAATTGATGCACATTCACTTCGATCAAATCGAGCATTCGATGTTCGGGTTCGATGAGATAGGGATTTAAATTACCAAAAGCGCTTTTAAATTGTTCGATCAATTCCACACTGACTTCATAACAACAAGATCGAATCGAAGGCCCCAGTAAAGCACTCCATTCTTGAGGATTAGAAAACTCAGGCGGAAGTGATTCAAAGAAAGCTTTCGCGATTTTTTGATAGGTACCTCTCCATCCGGCATGAAGAGCAGCAACCACCCCCATTTTACGATTCATGAGCAAAATCGGCACACAGTCAGCAGTAACTACGCTGACTTTCTGACGGGGAACACACGACCACATTCCATCTACGCTTCCTAGCTCTTGCCCTGGTCCTGTCACTTCGGCGATAGAAGTACCGTGCACCTGTTTCCACTTGGGAAAGATGCCATCTTCGTACTTGATCGGCTTTTCACGAGTTCCGAATTCGAAGAATGAAAACTCCATGAGTTGGAGTATAGTCGTGGTTATGAAAAAAATGAAAGCGTTTACACTGGTTCGTTATGGAAAATCTTCAAAAGCCTTTGAAGAACGCTTTGTCGAGACTCCCCAAGCAAATCATCATCAAGTTCTGATTGAAGTGGAAGCATTCGGCCTAAACTTTGCTGATGTGATGGCAAGATTAGGATTATATCAAGAAGCTCCACCGCTTCCAGCCATTTTGGGCTACGACGTTGTAGGAAAAATCACTTCGATTGGAGCAGGAGTACAATCTTTAAAAATAGGTGACCGCGTTCTGGCGCTGACCCGATTTGGCGGCTATGCCCAATTTGCAGTCGCTGAAGAGTTCGCCTGTTCCAAAATCGATGAATCCGTTCATCCGGCAGAAGCTTGTGCTCTAGCGACTCAATTTTGTACAGCTCAATACATGATTGAAAAAAGAATGAAACTGATCCCCGGTGAAAAAATTCTAGTTCACTCTGGCGCAGGAGGGGTGGGATCTGCGCTGATTCAACTGGCAAAACTCAAAGAGGCCCATGTCATCACCACGGTTGGATCATTGGAAAAAGAAAAGACAGTTCGACAACTGGGTGCAGACGAAGTCATTCTCTATCAGTCGACCGATTTTAAAAAAGCCATCATCAAAAAACACGGTAAAAACAGTATCACCACAGCATTTGATGCAATTGGCGGAAAAAACTTTCGAAAAAGCCTTTCCCTTTTAAAACCTGCAGGAACCATTTGTGCTTATGGAGTTGCTGAAAATACAAATTCTCAATCAGGAGCCCTTCTCACCGGCATAAAGACCCTTTTAGGATTTGGCTTTCTTTCACCTCCTTTGATGATGATGAATGGAAAAAGCTTCATCGGTGTCAACATGCTGAAAGTAGCCGATCACCAACCCCTGTTATTCAAGGAAATTTTGAATGAAGTAGTGGAACTGCACCAAAAAGGTAAAATAAAGCCCCTCTTCAACAAAGAAACCAGTTGCTTTCAGTCCTCTGAACTTGGAATTGCTCACGAATTACTTGAAACCAGAAAAACATCCGGTAAAATCGTGATCCAACTTTAACTCAAAAAACCCAACTGATTCCAATAGATCCTCAATCTCATTTCGCCAAAACTTTATACATTCAATGTATAAAAAAATAACAGTTTCTCTCGGATTAAAAAAAAATGTAAATTAAGTTAATGGCATTGAAAACCAGCGGAATGCAAAAACTGCTTTTAGTCCCCGTACTCATTGCCTTAATTTTGGGTAATTCCTCATTCGCTTACAATTACAATGATCATATCAATCCACAAGAATTGGTTACCCGTTGTTTTCAATCACTGGGTAATATCCGCCTGTCCTTTCTTGACCCCAGAAGATCCCATATTCAAACTTTTAATGATGCCTTGAAATTTTGCGATCAATTGATTGATGCCCCCACGATCAACATAGAAACGGGTGACATCTCATCCTCAATTCCAGAGATTACCAAAGATGAAGCTGTAGCCGTTGTCAGAAGATTTCAGCAATACCACGAAAGCTATTTCGTAAATGACAAATTTGAGAACATTTCTGAAGACACGGGTAAAACAAGGATGCTTTATGATACTGCCCTACCTGCAGCTTATTTTACCTACGCGTTGTTCAACAAAAATCCGAATTATCAACTGGCAGTAAACGAGAATTCTTCTTTAAAAGTCGTTCGATCTGACAATCCAAAAAACCGTTACGGATCGGTTTACAATAAAAAAACAAAAGAACTTTTCCTCGAAACCTACGACATGAGTAATTACTCGAATGGTGAACCCAAAATGATGGAATCCGTCGATCGGGGTTTATTTAGTGGAATCCGGAAATCATCGAAGAATCCCCCTGCCGTACTTTCTCAGGGAACGGGTAAAACGGATTATTTTGAACCCATCAACCCCCACGAAACATTAGGCGGGGGATTCATGGGAACGCCCGCTTTCATCATCTTGAATCTTGGCTTGAACAATATGACTAAGATCACTGGCTCCATGACCCTTCCAAGAAGAATTGGAAAAAACATCATGGATGTGGCTTTTTGCAGAAGCGGTCCGTATCTCACTAATGAACAGGTTCCAAATGAAGATGTTGCAACCCAAAATGAGCCTCCTTCATTTCGAAACAACAAGGCCTGCAACAGCTGTCATTCCACCCAAGATCCACTTTCTTATGCATTTCGAAATGTGCGCTATTCTCTCATCGGCCGGACTGAAAATTTCAAGTTAAACGATTTTGAAAGATGTCGACAATACTCATTTGACTCCAAGAAATGCATAAAATCCACACTTGAAACCGATGATCTATCCGTTTTAGAAAGAACCAAAAATTCTGTCATGATCGATGGCCAGCCATCCAATCAATTCAACTGGATCATTCCTAGCACTGGAAAGTCAGATTTCTACATGAGTAAAAACTATCCAGGAAGGCTTCTCTTTACTTCTGCCTTTGGGGGAACATTTCAATCCAAATTCAACGTACTTTCAGATCAATTCACCGGAAACAATCAATTGACTGATCTCGGGTCAAAAATCGCCAAAAGTGATGACTATTATCTTTGTGGAGCACTAAAATATTCCGAAATGCTTCTGGGAATCCATATCGACCTGAAGGCCGAAGATCTCCCAGAACTCCTTAAGAGTTCCGCACTACAAACGAATCTTTGGAACAACCTCAAAGAATTGGTGACCAGCAGAGATCCAGAATATGCATTTAATGCCTTACAACCTAATCCAAAAAATCTCTTGAAAAACTTGATCCGCTTACCAGAGTTTAAATCGGGTTCATTTGGCAGAAAAAGTCCTGGTCGTTTGATCAATGTCACTCAGATCCATCCCTCTGAAGGTTTCTATGATGAAGAAACTCCCGTTACCCTAACCGGTAACAATTTCACACCAGAAATGTCTATCTCGATCGGTGGCGGCAGCTGCACCCAATTGAAAATAAAATCACCTACTGAATTGACCTGCAACGCTCCCCCATCACCTCAGGTGGGAATGGCCTTGATTCGCACCACCTTAAAAAAATACACCACTGTCTCCAACAGTACTTTTACTTACAGATCCAATCTCAGCTGGAATTCAGGAATTCAGAAAATATTCAACAAATGTACGGATTGCCACGGAGTCCAAGTAAAAAAATCAGGTTTAAATTTCAGTTACTACGATGGAATCATCGAATCAACAAATCCATTGACTTCGATTAAAACCAAGCATGGGGATCCAATACTTCAAATCACCAACGGAAAAATCGATGTTGAAAACAGTCTGATCTACAAGAAGATCATGGAAAACATGGGCAATTTGAACGATGGCGAGAAAAAAGAAGTTTATCACTGGCTGCAAAAAGGGGCTCCGGAGCGTTAATATGAAAAAACCATCCGATGCATTGGAATTCCTGTTACCAAAAGAATATCTGGAAATGAGCGAGATGGACCGTCGTCATTTTCTGGAGTATGCATTGAAACTCACGGCACTCATCAGCACCTCTTCATTGATCAAGCCCCAAGAATCCAGAGCAGAGCCTGTCTCAAAGGATGTTCCAAGCCGATTCGTGAATATCCGAATTTTTACAGGTTCATGTCAGCTTTCGAGTTATCTTTCTCCATTGGCCAAAACAACTAATATCCAGGGACTGAAGCCTACTTGGAAAGTTCCTGGACTGGCAAATTCCTTCAGAGCATCAGGAAAAATCAGCGAAAATGTCGACACCGATACTGCCAATCCTGAGAGCATTTTTCATGCACTCACCGATGTATCCGGATATCAAATGCCTCTACTCTGGAGCTCCACCATTCCCTACGGAACTTCATCTACGGCAACGATGAAATCCCTGATCGAAAAAAACTGCGCGATGATCTACGGACTGGAATCTTCACCTGCTCATGGAATTGCGTATGAAATGTTAAACAATCCCGAACCGGGATCTTTTACCATCGGTGGTTATATCCATCATCACTCGAAAAAATCACCCGCTTTGTTTCCTGCACTGGGAAACAAAAAAGGCCCCTCTGCATTCAAAAGCCCATCCGGATCCAGTATGAAGTTAGTCACCACCGGAAGCACAGACGAATCCAATGAAATCAAGCAAGTTCTTGAATCTCTCCTTCCTCACCAGGCAAAAAATGATGAAACCCCTTATGAAAATGATGAGAATGTCAATATTTCCAGAAGAAAATGGCTGAATCAATTATCTGGAAAAATGAACGTCGCACTGGATTCCATTCGAGATTCAAACATCGAACTCAAACCTGGAATATCGGTTCTCTACCAATTGCTGGGTGAAGCGAAGAATAATGTTGAATCAAAAGCATTTGAATCAATGATGGTTCAATACTCATCTGCACTGGATAAATATAAAAAACTCTTGAGAAGATCCGCAGAGT
>CAZZLF010000164.1:0-5049 GCA_964654965.1 uncultured Bdellovibrio sp. | reverse complement strand
TTTGCCTTGGTTTCGAAGATGTGTGATCAGGCGATCAACAGTGGTGGATTTTCCTGCTCCAGGTGGGCCAGTAATACCCCAAATCTGGGCATTACCCGTCAAAGGATATAAAAGTTCAACCAGCTTTTCAGTATCTTGATTTCGGTATTCAATTTTAGAAATTAACCGAGCCAAGGCGGCTCGATTTCCAGATCTGGCTAAATCAATTAATTGTTTTGGATCAGACGGTAGGGTGACTGGCGAACTCATCGTTTTCTATACTGCCTGAAAGTGTCGAACCATTAAAGTAATTTTCTAGGCTAATTGTGGGATTTTGAAGGCTTAAACACCAATTTTTCACCTCAGACTGATCGACCCACATTCGATTTCGCTGAAAATCATCGGGATGCCATAACACATGTGCATCAGACAATTGTTTTTCATGGGACTGAAATCGCCCCACCCTCCCAATAGCCTGCACCAAGGAAAGCAAGGTGAACGGTGGTTCAAATAAAATACAAAATCGAAAGAAATTATAATCCATTCCCATTCCAAACGCAGAAGTGGCAACTACCACTAGCGGCACACCAATCATTGCGGTTTCAACCAAGATTTTTTCCAAATTCAATTTTTCTTCTAGAGAAAGACCTGCGTGATAATAAATTGATCGTATTCCCCAACAAGAAAGATATTTTTGAAGCGTCATCGCGGAAGCGCGCGTATTGCAAAAAATCATTCCACTTTGATCGGCATAACTCCCCAATTGATTTCTTAACCATAACGATCTTAATTCGGGTGATATTTTTTCTTTTCTTAATTGAAGACTTGCCGGCAAAGAAAATTTACCTAGGCGAACAACCCTAGAACGCGGCAGTTTTTTAAGATGAGAAATCAATTGAGTCATGAAAGAAATTGGTAATGTAGCGGAACACCAAAGACTTTTCTGGATTGAGGATATTTCGGACAACTGAAGGATGCGACGATAGGCAGGACGAAATTCTCGACCCCACTCCCAAACACAATGAGCTTCATCAACAATCAGGAATTCAGGGCGCCAATTTTTCAAATACTCCATAGTTCGACCCTGAACTTTTTCGGGAGACATGATCCAAACTCCCGGCTCCCCTTGCTCGGGAACTTCATGATAAAAAACCTTGATTCCAAGCTTTTTAAAACGTTCGGCTTGCTGTCGTGAGAGCGCATTCAACGGTGAGATGAGAACCGCTCGAACTCCCGGTTGATCAAAAAGATATTTCTGAAATACGAGACTTTTGCCACTTCCAGTAGATGCAATCAAAATCAAATGATCGTTTTGTTGAAGAATTTGAAGGGCCTTGGCTTGCTCTGCACGTAGAAGGTAAGGAAATTTCACCCCAGTTTTTTTGCAGGGATCATGCCTTAGAAGCCGATTTTGTACTTTTACGAAGATAGATGATTCCGCCGATCGATCCTACGATCACCTGAAGCAAAACAATGAGACTAAAAATCTCAGCCCCTTGATCGGATCCAACGAGTTTGAACAATGCATAGAATGCCGCATGGCCAGTTCCTACTCCTGCAGGTAACACCGGAATGGTGGTCGCCAGCATTCCGATGGGAACGATGACAGCCAAGGCGACTAAAGAAATTTGGGTTTTAGAAACGGCTTCGCTGATCGAAAAAGCGATTAAAACCAGCAACACATGGATCAACAAGGATTGAACGACTGCCTTGATCACCGCTCGAGGACGTGTTCGGTAATCCATCACACCCAGATAAAGTTTATCAATCAGCTGTAATCTGGTGTGGCGTTTGGTGATCAACCGAAGAAGTGAAAACAAGGGATCTTTTCGCTGAGATAAAAACATGTAAATCAGGAAAGCAAAAATTCCAAAACCCAAAATGCAAATTGAAAGAAGCAATATCTGAGGAAGACTGCCCCCCCATTCAATATAATTACTGAGGATCGCGGAAAAAGTTCCCACAAAAATCATTGCAGACATTCCAAGAACCCGATCCAATAACATGCTTCCGAAGACTCCTGCACGACGATCGGGAAATTGGCGAGATACATATACAGCCTTGACGAAGTCTCCGCTGACCGCACCAGGGAGAGCAATATTGAAAAAATTGCCAATCATGTTCAACTCAAAAACCCGCTTGAAGGAAAGAATTGCGCCCTTGGCATCCAAAAGCCCTTTCCAACGATATGAACCAAGAAATGTATTGATCGCCATCAACAGGGTAATCACCACCACCGAAAATGGAGACGCAAGCAGGTGCTTAAAGCTCTCTACGGTAACCAGACCTTTTTTGCCTAGAAACCAAAAGACCACACCAACCAAAATAAATTTGGCTGCAAGCTTGAGACGTTCTTTACTTCCGACTGTTTGCAATTCTGAAGAAGTTTCCAAAAATAGCCTTTCCTACATTTTCATCGTAGAGCTGATTCCCTTTTCCAGGATTCAGGATCCATTCCGATGGCACTCCCTTTTTGATTTTATTTTCGAGTGATTCTTCACCCTGCTGAACGGAGTATTCCGGATGAAATTGTATTCCAAAAATGGGTTTACCGATGACTTCAAAACCCTGGATTTCACAATGATTGGATTCAGCAAACTTTCTGGTTCCAGATGGAAGAGCATGAATTTCTTCAAAGTGGGACTCGTAAGTCACAAAAGCTTCAGGCAATCCCTCAAAAAGAGGTGTTTTCATGATAGTTTTTATCGTCTGCCATCCAAATTCCGCTTGGGGTGAAATTCTCATTTTCGGTTCTTCTCCCTGCATCCGAAAAAGACAGCGCGCCAAGGTTTGATGGCCATAGCATATTCCCAGAATTGCCGTTCCTCTGTCGATGTGTGAGGAAACATAAGCATCGTAAGGCTTGGTCCAATCTTCAGATTCATCGAGACATGAAGTCATGGAACCGGAAATCACCATCGCATCGATTTTTTTATCTGGAGCAGGAAGATCAAGATCAGGGGCCCTACGAACAAGAACTTCAGAACCTACAGGAGCCGTCTTCAAGGTCCATTCGACCAGGTTGCGACTTCCAAAAGAACTAGGCATGCGATTGTTATCAATGATGAGAATTTTCATTTGATGAGCCGATAGTTTCTAAACTCAAAAGGACGATGTCCAGTGAGTTTTTCATAAAAATCGAGAATCACTTTTTTAATGTCAGACAAAGTGAAAACAAATGGAGAATTTTTTAGATCCCAGTTCCAACCGCGAGAACGGATTCGATCTTCCATCACTTTCGGATGAGTCCCCTTGTATTCGCGCAATCCCCAGAACTTTTTATATTGATAGGCATTCGTTTTTGCAGCCTGATCCCCGTGATAAAGTTTATCCATGAATTCCGTTTTTTCCTTCATCGCTTCCGGAGTACGGACCCACCCATAATGAAAAATTCTGGCTTTTGTTAGAATTGCATTCAGTTTTTGATTACCATTTTTCAGAAAACTTTGAGCATCACCGACGCTTCTTGCACCCGAGGATTTCTTCACTACTCTCATTTCGCGACGATATGAGGATCGGGTTTTTTGGATTACATTAAATGATCCATAAAAATGGGCATATTCGAATACCACTGCATCCAACCCCAGTTTTGAAGCATCCTCAATAGATTTTCGAATCACCGGATAATCCTCTTCATGAATTACCTCATCTGCCTGAATATATAAACACCAGTCATGCTGGCAACGCTCAAGTGCAAGATTGGTTTGCTCTGATAATATGAGTCCGGATTTCTTTTTTTCAGGAATGTGAAGAGGCCATTCTGATTCAAAAATTTTTACTTTTCCCATTCCTTCTTCTTGAGCAAATTTTTTTGCCACTTCGAGGGATTGGTCATCGCTGATTCCAATATTGAGAATCAATTCATCGACCAAAGGAAGTACAGATCTCCACGACTCTAGAAATGGATAATCGAACTGAACACCATTTCGAACAAGACTAAATCCCGAGATTTTTTCCATGTTCCTGATATACCCTGATCATTTCATCGGTCACCTGACGAGTGGTGATCTTATTCATGCATTGATGTGCTTCTACGATGCAATCCCGAAGTCCGCACCATGGTGGAGAGCCTGGCTCATGATTGTTTCTGCAAGCAAGTGGTTCGATGAAAAGTCTTGGATGTCGATCCTGAGGATAAGGATGCCATTCGAGAGGATGTTCCGGACCGAAGAGGGTCACTGTTGGAATATTCAGAGCCGTTGCCAGATGCCTTGGGCCTGAATCATTTCCAACCAAAACATTCAATTGCGAAATTCTCGCAGCAAGAGATCGTACGTTGGTTGCGGGCATAACCTGAATCGAATTTCGAATTTCAGAATCGTGAGGAACCGCTTTGAAAAATTCATCAATCAGCGCTTCCTCTCCCGGACCGGTAATGACCAATACTCCACCTTTGGTTTCATTCACCCAATTCTGGGCAACTTCGGCAAATCGATGCAGAGGCCAGGTTTTTGTTGGTCGAGATGCTCCCAGTGCGATTCCAAGAACCGGATTTTTAAAACCCCAAGCTCTGAACTCTTCTTTTGCGAAAGCTGTTTCTTCATCTTTGAGATAAATCTTGGGCATTAATCCCTGAGAAACATTTAGTCCGAGCCCGCGGATCGTATCCAAATCGCGCTCAATAACTGGTTTCATCACACCTTTGCCAGGAATCTCAACTGTGGAATATAGATTTTTTGCCTTAAAACTATGAAAATGAATTGCTCTTGTTTTAGCGCCTGTCGAAAGTGCGATCATTGCAGCAGTGGGAGATGAGTGAAATCCACAAACGACGTCATATCGTTCTTTTCGCAATTGAAACGCAAGACGAGTGGCAGCTTTTGTTCTGGAGGTACGATCATGGTGCCAAGTGACGGGCCAGAGCTTTACCACGCCTGGAAAACCTTCCAGTAACCAAATCCAAGGTTCAGAGGCGGCAACGTGAATTTGTGCCATGGGAAACTGGCGATGAAGTTCGTTCAACGCAGCTGTGAGAAGAACCGTGTCCCCCATCGCTCGGAATTTGGTGACCAAAATGCGTTTTGGGTTGAGCATGAAGTTCATCGTAGCATAAATTATTGACCATGTACC
>CAZZLF010000163.1:0-5050 GCA_964654965.1 uncultured Bdellovibrio sp. | reverse complement strand
GAAGTCACATTTATGTTCAAAATAAAGCAAAAGCAGCAACTTCTGTTGGATTTGTAGCTGAAACGTTTTTTTTTGATGCCTCTACACCGCCAAATAAGATTTTTGATTTTGTAATGGAATTGAATGAGAATCCTGAAGTCGATGGAATTTTAATCCAAAGGCCTCTCCCCTCTTCATTTAATGAAAAAAATGTTTCCCTTTGGGTATCTCCAGAAAAGGATGTAGATTGCCTTCATCCTGAAAATGTCGGTTTGCTGGTGACTGGAAATCCTCGCTTTTTACCGTGTACACCTGCTGGCATTCTTGAGTTACTGGATTTTTATCAATTACATGTCGATGGAAAAATTTCTTGCATCATTGGTAGAAGTAATATTGTTGGAAAACCATTGGCAACCATGCTGTTAGCCAGAAACTCATCGATCATTCAAGTTCATCGCTCCACCAAAAACCCTTCTGAGCTTTGTAAAATTGCAGATTTTATTTTTGTGGCTGCCGGATCTAAGCACTTAGTTAAAAAAGAATGGGTTAAACCCGGAGCAATTGTCATTGATATTGGCATACACAGAGATGATTTTGGAAAGCTTACGGGAGACGTTGATCAGAGTTCTATTCTTGATATAGTGGGTGGAATTACTCCAGTCCCAGGTGGCGTTGGTCCCATGACTATTCAAATGTTATTAGAAAACACCTATATTGCAACATTGAACCAAGGAAAATAACCATGTTAAAAAAGACAGCACTCAACGAAGAACATAAGCGAATCGGCGGGAGAATGGTCGATTTTGGTGGTTGGGAACTTCCGGTTCAATACTCAGGACTTCTCGCAGAGCATACGGCAGTAAGAACTGCTTGTGGAATTTTTGATGTCAGTCATATGGGTGAGATTGTGATAGAAGGGCCAGGATCTTCTGAATTCGTGGATTTTATTACTACCAATGATGTGTCATCACTTTCAGTCGGCCAAGCTCAATATTCTGTTCTCTGTAATAAAAATGGAGGCATTGTTGATGATCTCGTTATTTATCGCACAGGCAATGAACGTTTTCTTCTCGTGGTCAATGCTTCAAATACTGAAAAAGACTTTAAACATATCAACGATGTTCTATCTTTTTACACTGGAAAAAAACCGCTGATTAGTAACGTATCCGACCAGTACTCGCAAATTGCAATTCAAGGCCCATTGGCTCAAAAAATACTTCAAAAAATCACCGATACTGATCTCAATCAAATCAAAACCTATTCCTGCAAAGAAGGTATTATACTCTCAGTTCCCACTCTAATTGCGCGAACCGGCTATACGGGTGAAGATGGATTTGAACTTTACGTGCCGTGGAATGCCGCGGTAAAGATCTGGTCTGCCTTGCTTGAGATCGGTAAACCTGAAGGACTATTGCCTTGTGGCTTGGGAGCTCGAGACACCCTACGTCTGGAAATGAAATATGCCCTTTATGGTCACGAACTCAGTGATGAGACAAACCCGCTTGAGGTTGGACTAGGGTGGGTAACTAAATTAAATAAATCATCAAACTTCGTAGGAAAAGATAACCTCTTTCATCTTAAAGCAACCGGAGTAAAAAGAGCCCTTGTAGGAGTCCAGTCCATGGGGCGAGGAATTCCCCGTCAGGGCTATGAAGTTTACTCTTTTGATCAAAAAAACAAGATTGGATCCATCACCAGTGGAACCTCTTCTCCATCATTAAAATATCCAATTGGCATTGCCTTAATCGATAAAACATTTGAAAATATAGGAACAAAATTATGGGTGAAGGTCCGTGAGGATTTTCAAGAGATTGAAGTAGTAAAAACTCCATTCTATAAAAAGGACAAGAAATGAATTATCCAAATAATTACCGATATACTAAAGAGCATGAATGGGCAGAAATGATTTCAGAAAGCCAAATTAAAGTTGGAATTACCGATCATGCTCAATCTAGTCTAGGCGATATTGTATATTTAGATCTTCCCAAAGTTGGCAGAGAATTAAAACACCATGAAACTTTTGGAGTAGTTGAAAGCATTAAAGCCGTTTCAGACCTCTTCTCACCCGTTTCTGGAAAAGTTGTTCAATCGAATCTGAATCTGACCTCTGATCCGGGTAAAATAAATAGCAACGCACACCATGAATGGATGATTGTTATCGAATCTTCGGATGCAAAAAAACAATTCGAATCGTTAATGAGTGCGAGTGACTACGACCAATACGTCAAATCACTTTGATATCAACTCAGAATATTCAACGATAACCTCTTTTGTCGTTCATGAGGATAGGGTTTACTTTTCCAAATCAACTCTCTTTCCCATTGGAGAGTTACTGGAATTTATTTGGACTGATGAACCCAAATGGGCAAGATCCATCACTCGAAATCGCATTTACACACGAATAAAGCCATCGCCATTATGTCAAGGAATGATAAAAGTTGTTGGGAAGCGATATACATTTTTAAGTGAAGATGATTTTTTTAATTTGTTCCTAGAACAAATAAACAGAAAAAAACCCACCCCATCCCAAATCAGCAATCAAAACTGGCCTTATCCTCTCGCTTATTTTCCGCCCATCCTTACGGTCAGCGAAGGCATTCAACTTGCAAAAGAAATTTCCAAGAACTCCTTAAATAAAATAGGTGCAATTTTGTTGGATGAAAATATGAAGTTAGTTTCTTGGGGATGGAACGATCACCACTCCAATAGAATTATCCATGCTGAAATAATGCTAGTTAAAAATTATAGGTTTAATTATGGGAAGCTAATTCCTAAAAACTTCAAGCTCATCACTACTCTTCTGCCCTGTGCAATGTGTGCGGGATATTTGCACGGTTACTGTGAAGACTTTCATTCGTTAGAAGTTTTTTACATTAACGATGACCGCGGGCCTTTTGCTCAAAACAGTATACTTTTTCAAAACTCTTCTCTTTATAAAAGTTCTGGCATGCAAAAAACGGCAAAACTTATCAAATTTTCAGATTACGAAAAAATTGATTAGCCCTATTTTAACTTACTGGTAACTCTCCACGGGTGGGCATGCACAGACAAGATTTCTATCTCCAAAAACATTGTCAACCCTTGCTACAGACGGCCAGAATTTCTTTTCTTTTACAAACTGCAGCGGGAATACGGCTCGCTCTCGTGAATAGGGGTACATCCACTCAGATGACGTTGCCATTTCAGCAGTGTGTGGAGCATTTTTAAGAAGATTATTTTTAGGGTCTGCTTTTTTTAACTTAATTTCCTCGATTTCTTCTCTGATATTGATCATCGCTGATACAAATCGATCTATTTCAGATTTTGACTCACTTTCAGTGGGTTCAATCATGAGTGTTCCGGCAACAGGAAATGAAATGGTTGGAGCATGAAATCCATAATCCATAAGACGCTTGGCTAAGTCTTCTACTTCTATTCCAGTCTCAGCTTTGATCGGTCTAAGATCAAGAATGCACTCATGCGCAACTCTTCCATGTAGTCCTTGGTAAAGTACCGGGTAATGATTTTCGAGTTTTTTAGCAATATAATTGGCATTCAAAATAGCAACTTCGGTTGCCTTTTTTAGACCTTCTGAACCCATTAACTTCATATAAACCCATGAAATTGGCAAAATGCTAGCACTACCCCATGGAGCCGCTGATATAGCGCCTAGTGATTTTTCACCACCCGTTTTCTGGAGAACGTGGTTAGGCAAGAATGGCGCAAGATGTTTTTTTACACCAATAGGTCCCATACCTGGTCCGCCACCACCATGAGGTATGCAAAATGTTTTGTGAAGATTCAAATGACAAACGTCTGGTCCAAAATCACCAGGTCTACACAGTCCAATTTGGGCATTCATGTTGGCGCCATCCATATAAACTTGTCCGCCATTCGAATGAACAATTTCACAAATTTCTTTAATTTTTACCTCAAAAACCCCGTGAGTTGACGGATAGGTCACCATCAATGCAGCAAGTTCATTTTGATGTAATTCTGAAAGTCTTTTGAGATCAATGAGGTCAACATTTCCATCTTTATCACATTCGACTACAACGACTTTAAATCCAGCCATTGCTGCAGAAGCCGGGTTGGTTCCATGCGCTGACCTTGGAATTAAGCAAACATTTCGATGTTGCTCTCCTCGGTCGTGATGATAGGCCCGAATTGCCAACAGTCCTGCATATTCTCCTTGCGATCCTGCATTGGGTTGGAGGGAAATGGCATCAAACCCTGTCACTTCGGCAAGCATTTTTTCAAGATCTTGAAAAAACTCTAGATATCCTTCGATCTGATTTTCTGGTGCAGCAGGGTGAATTTTGCTGAACTCAGGCCAGCTAACCGGAAGCATTTCAGTAGAAGCATTTAGTTTCATTGTACATGACCCCAAAGGAATCAT
Organism: uncultured Bdellovibrio sp.; assembly: GCA_964654965.1. Taxonomy (GTDB): domain Bacteria; phylum Bdellovibrionota; class UBA1018; order UBA1018; family CAIMNF01; genus CAIMNF01. The sequence continues at coordinate 693 of CAZZLF010000163.1, read as the reverse complement.
CGAAAAGTTCAGGGAAAGATCTTTTCTTTCCAGCGATGCCATATAACGAAGCATTTCGTGTTCAGATTGATGGGTATTAAAAACGGGATGAGCCAAAAACTCGTCTGTCCTTAATAGGTTTTGATTGATTTCAATTTTCGTAACCACTTCATTTTGATCTTCAAATCCTTCAAATTTTCCCAAAGTAAAGGATTCTAGAAGTTGGTTGAGTTCTTCTTTGGAACTCAATTCATCAAATGAAACTGATAAAACTGTTGGACTTACCTTTCTCACATTGATTTTTTTCAATTCAAGATCAACTAGAACGCGATTTGCTTGCTCTTTTGTTTTTAAATCAACTGAGATCGTGTCGAAAAAGTTTTCTGAAACCGTCGATATCCCGTGCTTATTAAGACCATCGTTAAATATTTTTGCATACGAGTAAATTTCTTTTGCGATCGCCTTTAAACCTTCTGGTCCGTGATAAACAGCATACATGGAAGCCATCACTGCAAGCAGAACTTGAGAAGTGCAAATATTGCTGGTCGCTTTTTCACGTCGAATATGTTGTTCTCTGGTTTGAAGGGCAAGACGAATTGCGGGTTTGCCTTTCATATCTTTTGAAAGACCGACAATTCTTCCAGGAAGATTTCTTTTGAATTCTTCTTTACAAGACATGAAGGCCGCACTTGGTCCTCCAAACCCCATCGGCAC
>CAZZLF010000162.1:0-5079 GCA_964654965.1 uncultured Bdellovibrio sp. | reverse complement strand
GATCCTCGGTCACCTGATCCCGGCGGGCACGGGCTTCGTGCAGCACCAGCAATCGACACTGCGAGTTGCCGGGCAGGTTGACGGACCGGGTGCCGGCATCCCCGCCGGTTCGAAAGGCTGATACTGTCCGAGAAAAAAACCAATCACGACAACCAAAACGCCGATCAAAATGAGTTTGAAATTTCCGCTAGAACCTTCAGAGGTGTTGAATGTGGAAGATGAAGGTGAAGGCGGATTCGGAATGGTAGCTTGTGTTGGAGTCTGAATCTGGTTTTGTGGCTGTTGTGACTTTTGTTCGCGCTTGTGCTTTGAAGTTTGAAGCATATCAAACATTTCAGCCATGGCATCACGATTGGAAGGTGCTTTTTCAATTGCTGCCGGTTTGACCTTCATCTCCAGTGAGATGGGTGGAATTTCTGGAATTGGAGGAGGGGTCGGTGAAATCGGCTTTCTTGAAGTTGGTTCTTTTGTTGTAATTTCAGGTTTGGAAATTTCAATAGTCTCTACCTGAGGTTCAGGTGTAGGGGGTGTTTCTAAAACAATTTTTATTTCTGGTTCAGGAGAAGACGCAACTTCAGGAGTAAGGGGAGGTGCAGGAGTAGGGGTAGGAGTAGGTACTGGAGCTGGAGTTGGAGTTAGAGTTGCAACTACAGCTGGTGATTCTTTCTGAACTGGAGAAACTGTTTTGTTTTGAGAAAGGCGCCAGTCAAGAACGGTGATCCAGTTCTGACTTTTTAGATCTTTGCTAATCTGATGATGAGGAAGAACTTCCCCTTCAGCGATTAGACTCAAGACTTCGCTTGTCTGGTAAGGTCCTGATCTGACTCCGTCTAGATCAAGAAACCATTGTTCGAGCATAAATTAAAGTTATCAGGTTGTTCGAAAAAGGTAAAAAAAAACACTCGTAACCTTGCGGAACCAGTGTTTTTTCATTCTCAATGTGTAAAAATTTTGGCGTTCAAGGGGGGCTTAAAGGAATGCACCGCTCAGAATGAGGTTAGCCTGCATGTTTTTTCCTAGGCTTGTAGAGTCCAAACCTTTAAGTTCAGTAGCTAAATAAGGATTTAAAGACCACCCCTTGGTAAAGCTCCAACTTAAACCGATGTCCAATTCATTGCTGGAATTCGTGAATGCTGCTGAATTTGTAGACAAATACTCAGGATAAACTCCAAGGTTAAGTTCGGTTGTAGAACTAATCGTATAATTCGCTTCAAAGTTATGAAGTAGGTAAAAATTCATTGCTTTATTGGATGCAATTGAATCTGAGTAAAAGTTCTTCTGAGTATGAATTTTATAATCAAAACTGAAGCGTGTGTTTTTAGGGTTGAAGTTGAGGGTTGCAATTAACTCTGGTCCCAATATTAGTTTTTGGTTATGAGCACCATTGCTCGTGGGAAGCATTAATCGCGGTGTGAGATTAAAATCGACAACTCCGTTATCATAGATTTTTTTGATATTTGAAAAAAGTCTCCAGTTTTCATTGGCAGCAATAAAACCGTCAGCAGTAAATGAAGTATTCAAACGAGCTTGAAGACCGGCATCAAACTTTTCATTTAGATCTACTTTTGCCGCAATTCGATTGCTGACTGAAATGTTGTTGGTTTTGTTAATCTCTGAATCTAAAATGGGGCCAGCCATGATTCCTGTATAACTGGCATGTACATTCTGAATCCATGGGGTCGTAGTGGTTGTCGAAGTGTTGGAAGAAGTTAAAGAGGATGTACTTGCCTGGTTTGACGGTTTAGATGGAATAATTTCGGCACGGGTTCTGTTTTTTCCAACTCTTACTTTTGAGGCAGATTTGATTTCTGCGTTTGAAGTGAGAGAAAATAATAAAATAGAAACAGATAAGATAGTTTTAGTCACAAGACCCCCTTGATTCATCAAAACTGAACAAATGCATGCAGGGGTGTCAAAATAAAATATCCAATGATTTTAAATAGAATTTGTTAGTGATTCCATTGCTTTAATGCATTGCGCAAATGCGGCAGTGTTTAAGTAAATAGCGTATAAATAAAAAACAGGCCAAAACGGTGTCGTTTTGGCCTGTTTTTGTAATTTTTATCTGATCAGCCGGCAGAGCCAAGCCTAATCCAAATTAGTTACGAGGTCTGCGGTCATTGCCGCGTCCACCGTCACGGCGTCCACCGCGGTCACCACGATCGCCTTGTGGGCGTGGTTCACGTGGAGGAGGTGGAACATAACCTTCTGGCATTGGAAGAAGGGCTTTACGGGAAAGACGAATCTTGCCTTGGCCATCAATTTCAAGAACTTTTACTTCCACTTCATCACCTTCTTTTAATACATCGGTTACTGCGTTCACACGCTTGTAATCAATTTCAGAAATATGAAGAAGTCCGTCTTGGTTTGGAAGAATTCCAATGAATGCTCCGAAGTCAGTGATCTTTTTAACGAGCCCTTTGTAAACTTGGCCTACTTCTGCTTCTGCAAGGATATCTTGAATCATCTTGAGAGCTTTTTTCGCTGCTTCGCCATCAGCAGAAGCGATGTTACAAGTACCGTCGTCTTCGATGTTCACTTTCGCACCAGTAGCAGCAACGATGGATTTAATCATCTTACCGCTTGGCCCGATCACTTCACCGATACGATCGTTCGGAATCTTAATCGAGGTGATACGAGGAGCATTGAGATTCAGCTCATCACGTGGAGTGCTGATCGCTTTCGCCATTTCGCCAAGGATGTGTAAACGGCCTTGGTGAGCTTGTGCGAGAGCGGTTTTCATGATGCTTCCATCAACGCCTTCAATTTTAATGTCCATTTGAATGCCGGTAACGCCGTCTTTGGTTCCAGCAACTTTGAAGTCCATATCACCGAGGTGATCTTCGTCACCCAAGATGTCAGAAAGAACCGCTACGCGATCTCCTTCCTTGATCAAACCCATGGCGATACCTGCAACTGGTTTTGGATAAGGAACCCCCGCATCCATAAGTGCCATAGACGTTGAACATACTGAACCCATGGAAGATGAACCATTGGATTCAAGGGTCTCACAAACGATACGAACGGTGTAAGGGAACGCTTCATGCTTTGGCATGGTTTGTTCAATCGAGCGTTCAGCAAGAGCACCGTGACCAATCTCACGACGAGATTGTCCGCCGAAACGACCAGTTTCACCTACGCTATAAGGAGGGAAATTGTAGTGAAGCATGAACTTTTTCATGGTGTTCACATACAGGCTATCGATGATTTGTTCGTCGTCGGCTGTTCCCAATGTTACTGCAGCGAGAACTTGAGTTTCACCACGGGTGAAGAGGGCGCTTCCGTGAACTTTAGGAAGTAAGCCTGCTTCAACAGTGATCGGACGAATGGTTTTAGTATCGCGACCATCAATGCGGATTTTGTCAGTGAGAATCATTTCGCGCATGAGGTTGTACTTGAGAAGTTCGAACAAACGGGAAACTTCAGCCTCTTTTTCTGCGGCAGCTTTAGGATCAGATTCTTTCAAGCTTGCAGGAACAAGAGCTGCTAGGGTTTTGTCTTCCGCTTCACCAGCCAATTGGTAACGAACTTGTTTTTCTTTTGTGTTGAGTGATTTGACGAGGTCTGCTTTTGCAAGTGTTTCGATCTGTTTCATGAGATCAGCAGGAACGATTGCCGGAGTGAACTCGCGCTTTGGTTTACCCACTTTTGCACGAAGATCTTCGATCATTTTACAAACTTTTTTAATTTCCTCGTGACCTTTAAGAATTGCATCAAGAACTTGGTCTTCTGGAACTTCTTTAGCAGATCCTTCGACCATCATGATCGCTTTTGCAGTTCCAGCAATGGTGATGTCCATATCGCTTTCAGTCTGGAGTTGTTCCCAGCTTGGGTTGATGATCAATTGTCCATTGATACGACCCATTTTTACTGCAGCGGTAGGACCATTAAATGGAATATTAGAGATGTGAAGAGCGGCTCCTGCTCCAATGGATGCTGCAACTTCAGGATCACCTGCATGATCAAGAGAAAGAATCGTAGCAATCACTTGAGTGTCGCAGTGATAACCCTCTGGGAAAAGTGGGCGCATTGGGCGATCGATCAAGCGAGCTGCAAGAGTTGCATCCGTGGTGGGACGACCTTCGCGTTTATGGAAACTTCCAGGGATTTTTCCAGCCGCGTAAAAACGTTCAGCGTATTCCACAGTCAGTGGCATAAAGTCGATGCCTGGTTTTGGATCTTTCGCAGAACAAACAGTAACGAGAACGCGGGTGTCACCATACGAAACCAAAATGGAAGCATCTGCTTGTTTTGCCATTTTGCCCGTTTCGAGCGTGAGTTTTTTACCGCCAAAGTCCATGCTGACAGTTTGAATATTCATGATTGTATCCTTTTTAGTTAATGAAGTTGTGAAAGCACGTTTGAATAAACGATCAAAAAAACTTGAGGCACCGAACTTCCTGAAATTGGCTATGAGCCGATCAGGGAGAGCGTGCCTCAAGTGAAGAACAAAAAATTATTTACGAAGTTCGAGTTTAGAAAGAATTTGGTTGTAGCTGGACTCGTCTTTTGATTTCAAATAGTTCAAAAGCTTACGGCGTTGACCAACCAATTTCAACAATCCACGACGAGAGTGGTTATCTTTGGAGTGTTTTTCAAAGTGTGGGTGAAGAGTGTTGATACGATCGGTAATGATGGCGATCTGAGCTTCTGTAGATCCAGTGTTGGTTTCTGATTTTCCGAAAGATTTTACAATCTTAGCAATCTTTTCTTTCGTTTCTGTTTTACGAGCTTTTCCCAATTGCATGTATGGTTTTTCCTTATTTCAATTTTATTTAGTCTAGAATGGTTAGCATAGATCTGTCAGGGGTGTAAAGACCGTTTTTAGGCTGATTTCCCCTAGCGTAAGTAGGGTTCAAGCTGTTTTTTGAGCTTATCGATCAATTTTGACTCAATTTGGCGAACCCTTTCTCGGGTGAGCCCAAACTCATCTGCAACTTCCTGAAGTGTTTTGGGTTCTTCTGCTAATAGACGAGCTTGAAGGATCATTTTTTCCTTTTGATTCAAGGTCTTTTGAAAAAGAGGGAGTTCTTTTTCTAAAATAGAAAGCCATTCCTCTCGCTCCAAGGTTCGATCAAT
>CAZZLF010000161.1:0-5092 GCA_964654965.1 uncultured Bdellovibrio sp. | reverse complement strand
ATCTTTACGATAAAGAAAAGCACGAAGCGATACCAGTCCGCCCATACTGTGTCCAAACCAATCGAGCTTACATTCTGAAGGAACATTTTTTCTCAACCACTCCCAAACCAGAAAAGCATCGTCCACATACTCATCAAAACGATCGACATGACCGCGAATACCTTCTGAGCGTCCATGACCCCGTAAATCGGGTGCGACAATCAAATCATAATCTTCTTCGAGATAATGAGCAAAATGCTGATAACGAGTACCGTGTTCCCCCTGACCATGAATGATCATCAAGGCTCGTTTGGGAGAAACTCCCTTTTTCCTAAAAATATTAAAAAAGATTCCATGCTCTCCGTCGAGAGATTGATGCACTTCCGTTTCATACTCAAACGATTCAGGAAAGTGAGGATATCCTTCGGGAATGATCATGCAATGTAGCCTTCAATCGACATTTTGGCTTCATCGCTGATTCGGGTAAAACGAAGAGCAAATCCTCTTCGGTCTTCAAGAATTCTTACAATGACTCCTTCAGCAACAAAGGCTTTTAGGCCAGAGCCATCGGGAGGGTTCACGTTCAAACGAATCGCGCTTCCAACATCTCCGATCACTTTATCCGTCAGGATCTGCATTCCACCTACGCTGACATCACGACAAAGTCCCTGAATCACCTGGGATTGATCTGTGAGATAAACTTGTGCAACTAGAGGCTTGCGAGGCACCGCTCTTTTTTCTTTTTTGGTTTCGGGTACCGCCAAAGTTGGCGGCTTCGGAGGAATAGGAGCACCCGCCTTGGTGATTTTCAGCTCTTCCACTTCATTGATCAGCTTCCAGTTACTGAAACTGTCTCGCCATACATAAGACCCTTCTAAAATCTGTCCAGCCTGGATCAAGCGTTTTAATTCGGCTGTAGGATAAGGTCCGGTCTGACTCTCATTTTGGAACAAAAACCACAGAAAGTTTTCACTCCCATTTCCAAGCGAGGGTGGCGCAATTTTTGGTTTGGGTGCTGGTGCCGTTGGCTGAAGCGGTTTGAAAATATCATGATCACAAATTCGAATCCATTGGCTTTCTTTTTCCCGATAACAAAAATCAATCCAGCTGATTTCTTTGACCACCAGTTTCTGATAAATCTCAGCTGCCTTGAATGGACCATCATAGTGATCACCGATGGCGACAAACCATTCTGCCTGGTCATTTTCAAATTTAATGCTCAGAGTATTTTCCATGGATATGCTCCTACTTGCTGGTATTGGCAAAATTAAACGGATATTTGATCGAGACAGAAACCCCTCCAGCCGGAAGCGGGAATTGAATCCGTCCTAAAACTCCGAGAACGCAACGATCGACATTGGAGTTGTTCACGGTGCTGGTAGCAATTGCAAGCTGGGATGCCTTTCCAGAAGCACCAATCGCAAATGCAGTAATCACCTTTCCTGAAATTTTGGGTGCTCCGGCATTGATTTCGCGCTCATAACAGTAACGAAACTCATCACGATGGGCCTGAATGGCAGCATCAATTGCATCACGATCAATCGATCCTACAACCACGGTTTCTTCTCCACCACCGACATCAAGCACCAGTGTTTTTTCACCAACGATGCTGTTTCCAGTTCCCGTTGCTCCTAAACCTGTTCCGACTTTTCCACCGCCACGACCCTTTTCACCCAAACCGCCTAACAGAGTGTCAGCGTTTCCACCGCCGCCTTTTCCACTGCCAGCCAAGGCAAGGCCACCATTTCCTTCAGTGGAAAAACCGCCAAAACCAGAAAGCTTCGCTCCTGACTTTCCAGTTTTTTGGCCTGAACCGCCCAAAAGGTTGAGAAGTTTGCTGGTAGCACCTTTCAACATCTGAAGGTTTCCGTTGTCAGCAACTTCGGATTTGGTACCGCCACGGCCCTCACCCGCTTCTGGAGAAGGTCTTTTGGCAGCGGTTTGTTTGGAATTGCTTGGTTTTGCGTTTCTTTCACCACGAGAACCTTCAGCACCTTTTGCTCTTGCCCCTTCGCCCTCTTTGGACTGACTTTGAGCTACTTGCTTTTTACCCGGTTGAGAGGATTTCGTTTGAGCAATCTTGTTCTCTTGTTTGGGTTTCGTGAAATCGATTTCAGATTTTTTTGGTTTTTCCGGCTCAGGCGTTTTTTGAGCCTGTTCAACTTTTTGTTTTTGTACCGGCTCCATTTTCCGAGAAGTAAAATCTTCTGGTTTGTAAATAATGGTCATGATCGGCTCACTGACCTGAATCGGTTCAGGAGGCAATTCCACTTTCGAGGCTGCGACCACCAAAAGAAGGGTGGCGATTACTGACCCCACCATGGTCTTCGCGAGAAACGGATCAGATGCCAACACTCTTCTTTTACGTAAACTCGGGGGTGCAACGGTTTGGCTGAGATAAAGACTGATGGTTCCCGTATCAATTTTGGCAAAATCTTCAGGACCAATGCTGATCGTTTGTCCTGATTTTTTGAGGTCTTGAACCGATCTCAATTCACCATTTTGATAAATAATGCCGGACATCTTCGAATCAAGATTCAAATTCCAACGGTTACCTACTTTACTGGCGACAGAAAAAGATTGGCCGTTGAGATACACTGAAGGGATGGTCATTACATCCTGGTTGATCAGGTGATCAACATCCAAAATACTTTCGTTCCAGGAGTAAACCGCTTCCAAAGTATCTTTAAGCAGTGGACGATAATCAAAGATGGTTTCGAGATGATCTCCTTCAATCAATAATAAGGCTTGGTCCGGAAGCTCGTTTCTTTGCTCCGGCTGACTGAATTCAAAACGCATTTCGAACTCTCCAAACTTGAGAGAATCCCCGCTATTGATTTCAGAATGAACTGCACGCTGCCCATTGACCCAAACCCCTGTCGGACTCGAAAGATCTAGTACCTTTGCAGTACAGGCATTTAAGTGTGAACCAAAACTTAACTCAATGACCGCATGAATCGGCGAAACGCCGAAACCTTCGCTCAGCTTCAGATCAGCGGTTTCAATCGACCCGACCACGACTCGGGTCTTGTGGATCAAAAGTGTTTTTTTAGACCCACCTGAATGAAACGTAAATGATGCCTTGATTTGATCGGAAGCTTTTCCCAGATTTTGCGTTTTTACAGGCGTTTTATTCTGATCCATAAGTTTTTTTCCACCACTTCTTAATTGCTTTGAACTGAATCGCGCAACATCTCATGTCGAAAATTCAGGCGTCTTCGAGTAAGGTTGTCAAATCGCTCCTGATTGCGATTTTGAAAATAAAATTCCCCTGGTGCCTTCAACTCACCTTCAAGGCTCAACCCCTCAAAATCAATCGACTGGTTTTCCGGATAAATGACTTTCTTTCCAGGCTGACCGGCCGCCCCTTCGACTTTCACTACTTTTGCGTTTGCAGAGGAACACAACATCATCAGGAAAAAAATGATTCCACTCTTCATTTTGCACACCTTTCCCGAAGACGATCGATTGAAATTTTCTCAAAACCCCTTAACTCTTTTCCATTAGGAATTTCAGAAATCGCCTCAAGACAAGTTGGCTGATTTTCAACACTCAACGCTGCCTCGATGTACTTCTTCACAAATCGGTTTGGATTTGCACCCAATTGCTCGGCTTTTTTGAAATTCAGTTCCGATTCTGCAATCTGTCCGTTTGCATGCAAAGCAACGGCAATTCCATCGTGTAGGTCTTTTTCATGCAAATTACTCTTGCTGAATTCAATCGCAGCCTTTTCAAAATAAGGAATCGAAAGTTCGAACATCCGATGATAATTGAAAACATATCCAAGGTTATACAATGCTGCGATATTTTTAGGATCAATCTTCAGAATGCTCTTCCACTTTGCAACTGCCTGATTGGTTGCAAACCAGTTTTCATACCCTTTATCCAGTAGATCGACGACAGCAAGATTATTGAGAGCATCCGCCTTCCGTTTTTTCAAGTCGCTCGCATATTGATATGCCACTTTGGAAAGACCTGGTTTTCCAGTTCCCCAGAGCAAATTTCCATAATCAATCCAGGCTCCGGCATCATCTTGAGACTCCAGAAGCTTCGCGCGAGTTTTTTCCAAAGCCGCAACCTTGCCCTGAGAACCTCCGTCCGGAGATATTCCGATCAACTTAACCCCGGTACGAAACCCTTGCGCGCGGTTCATGTTTTTAAAACCAAAATCGACTAATCGATCTTGAATCACCGGCAAGGCAGGTGAAAGTGCTTCACTCTTCAGTGCAAGCAAATACGCTTTTTTAGAAGCTTCGAATGCCTGCTTTTTCGATTTCTCAGAAACTTCAGAGAGAATTTTTCTGAAACCGTCCCCAACAGGATTGTTTTTCAGCAATGAATCAATCTCCTGGGCAAATCCCAGGTTCAGGTCACCAAATCTCTCGCTGGCGGCAATACCCCAGGCTCCGCCTAGATCTTGAGCTTTGGAATACGATTGCACGATTGGAACAATCTCATTCGAGCGCTTTTCAATGGCTTGAGCCATCTTGGACTCGTCCTTGAAAAACTGAAGTGAAGAGTTCTTCATTTCTTTTTCTTGAACCTGAGCCAGTTTAAATTGGGCATAAGCCAGATATTGGGAATTCGCTGAAGGACCGTTCTTGATGGCAAGAACCTGATCATAGAAAGTTTTGGCATTGCGATGATCACCAAGTCTCAAATGATAATCTCCCATTTGAGTACCACACTCCGCCTTCAAAGAAGATGAAAACTGAAAACAAGTCTTCCAAGACTGAAAGGAATTCAATTCATCTTTCATGTCAGCATATAAATACGCCATCAAACGATAAATTTTAGCTTTCTCTTCATCATTCGGTGCCAAGGTTAAAGCCAGTTTGTAGGCAGAAATGGCTTTAGCATACAGCAAACCTCCGTCGAAGAGCGCGGCAGCAGTCATGTATCCTGAAAAATCGTTGAACTGCCTGCCAATTCCTTGAAAAAGCTCGGCAGCATCGTTGTAATAGCCCCGAATCAAAAACTTGGTTGCATTCGCTTTCGCTGTTTTTTCAAGTTTTGCACTTTTCGGAAAACGCTGCTTCCAGGCCTTCATCACCCTGAAAACATCATCAGAGTTTTGGGCCTGAGCGTAGTTATTCAAGGCTCCGATGAAAGA
>CAZZLF010000160.1:0-5136 GCA_964654965.1 uncultured Bdellovibrio sp. | reverse complement strand
TTATTTCTTTTAGTTCTAAAACCCATTGTTGAATTCTGGAAATTGAATTTGGATTGAACAGTTTTTTCTTTTCGTGTTTGATATTTAAACTTGGCCAACTCTTTTCGAGTGATTTTGAACTAAAAAATGGTTCTGCAATAGGATATCGATTGGGTTCGAATTGAGATAAAAGTTTTTGATTGCCTTCCATGAAATGATCTCCAGGAAAACAACTGGTGGCATAAAGATCTCGTCCTTGTTCTGATGCATGAGAAGCCGTGTTGAGACTACCTGAAATTGCAGATGCTTCGACCACCCATACGGCTTTTGAAAAATAGGCGATCAGTTGGTTTCGTTCTAGAAAGTGGTGGGGAAGTGCTGGAGAGGTTTGCTCGTAAGGAGAAATAATCATGCCCCCTTCTTCCAGTATTTTCTTTCGGAGAAGTCTGTTTTCTTTGGGATAATCAACCTTCAATCCACAACCCAGTATGGCTATGGTTTTGAGTTGATTTTCGATTGCCAGTTCGTGCGCTTTGGAATCTATTCCTCTTGCCAATCCTGAAATAATGGTGAGTTTTGAAGATTTCAGTTCCTTGACTGATTTTTCGAGAAGATCGAATGATTTTTTTTGCGGGTAACGGGTGCCAACGATTCCTAATCCATATTCAGGAAGTGTTTCAAACAGTAAGTTTGGTTCGTATAGCGATTCTATTTCTAGAAATTGAAATCCAAGTTGATGAAATGGGACTCGATTGATCATGAACTTTCATGATCAATCTTCATGCCAGTTTAATGACTGAGAATTTGTCCAAGAAAGGCTCTGGTGCGATCTTCTTTTGGATTTTTGAAAAAGTGCTGGGGTTCGCCTTCTTCGATGATCCGTCCTTGATCGAAAAAAATAATTCTGTCCGCAACTTCTTTTGCAAATCCCATTTCGTGGGTGACCACAATCATGGTCATTCCTGACATTGCCAGCTCTTTCATGACAGAAAGAACTTCATTCACCATTTCAGGATCCAGGGCAGAAGTTGGCTCATCAAAAAGCATCAGGCTGGGTTGCATGGCTAGAGCTCGAGCGATGGCGACGCGTTGCTGTTGCCCACCGGAAAGTGAGTTGGGATATTTGTACGCTTTATCGTGAATCCCGACTCTTTTTAAAAGGTCCATGGCCTGATTTTCGGCCTCTGTTTTAGAAAGACCACGAACTTTCATGGGCGCTAAGGTTATATTTTGAAGAACCGTGAGGTGTGGAAATAGGTTAAAATTTTGAAAAACCATGCCCACTTCTCTTCGAATTGCATCGATATTAGAGCCGTCATTGAGTTGGATGCCATCGATGATGATTTCTCCACTGTCAAAGCTTTCAAGTCGATTTAGGGTGCGAATAAAGGTGCTTTTGCCGGATCCGGAAGGCCCAATGATTACAACCACTTCGCCCTTTTTAACAGTGAGATTCACGCACTTCAGGGCTTCGAAATGATGGTCAAAGGTTTTAGATACATTAATCGCTTTCACCATGATGGAGGATGCATCTTCCGACATAGCTGTTTAATAAAGGATTAGGCGGGTGGCGTCAAATAAAAAAACCGACTTAATGAATAAGTCTTAGTTCTTAGATGCTAGGGCGACTGGAGGCTCCGAAGACATTCTCACCAAAATCAAATCCTAAGCCTAGTTGGATGGTCAAGTGAGTGAGAATTCTGCTTCCATTGATCATATAGTTGAACTGGCTGGCACCTAATACTTTGAATTTATCTCCAAGCATGTAGTTTGCCTCCAGTTTCATGAAAGGGCCTGAAAAACCGACACTGGCATTTTTTACTAAAAATGATCGCTGAGAAAGTCCGGCACCAATTTGAACTCCCCAGGGTGCCCATGAGACGACTGTGGCAGCATTACCAATTTTTTGTTTCATTGCGGTACAGGTGAAAAAACAGTACTGAGCACCAATATCAACACCTGAAACAATCGAATTGAAAGTTGGTCCCATCAAATTACTATAGGCAGCTACTGCACTTAAGCGATTAAAGGCACGATACTGAAAGTTCATGGTGAAAGATCCCTGGCTAACCGTGGGTTTGCTTAAGCTGGGCGCGCTCAAGGTGTATCCACCATAAAGTACCGAAAACTGGGTTTTATTCGCAGGTGAAACTTCATTGTCGGGGGCGGCAAGTGCCATACTTGAATGTATAAAAAATCCAGTCCAAAATAACACTAAAGAAGTAAAGTTAACTCGCATGCTTTTCTTTTCCAGCATTGGATTGATTTTTGATAGAAGAAATTTTAGAGACAATCATTTCATGTATGGACTCGACTTGTGGGGAATTGATTTCCAAGTTGGCTTGATTAAATTTCTTCAGGAAGTTCTTAACCCATTCTTGTTTTTTACCTGAAAACTTTTCAACTAAAATTTCTTTGTATTTATCAGAATAGCCGCTATAAGCCATTGCTAAATCTTGCAAATTAAATTCATCCCAATGGTCAGGACTAAAGTAGTCAAAAGCCAGAAGCGCTCCCTCATAATCTCCTTCTTGGCTCATCTTCTCATACAATTTTTCATCTTCTTCAAAGCTAACCACTTGAAGGATGATCGTTGAAAGATAGTTTAAAGACTGCGATTGATCAGGGAGATTGTCTTTTAAGGAATATTTCTGTATTTTCTCCATTAGAGAGACCTCGATTTTTTTATGCTCGATCGGGGTAATTGATTTAGAGGCTTTAGCAAGTTCTAATTTTGCATCTGTTGAATAAGTTCTTAAAAGTTTTGCTCTTTTTAATGGTGTAAGAGAATTTAACAATAAAGCTTTTTCAATATTGTTTAGTTCTGTATTTAATTCGTGGACTTTTTCCATTTCTACTCTGTAAACAAGTTTAGAGATTGGAGAACGAGTTGATCTGCGATATTCGGTTTGATATTTTTTGAAAATATTTTGTACTTCACCAGCCTTAAGGTTAATTTTTCCAACGAAATTCACATAAGATTTTGGAATAATTGCTTCCAGTTCTGCTGATTTTTTTTGATCGAGGATAGTTCCAACCATCAAAGAGGGCACAGAAGAATAAATTGGCTGAGAAACAGCATCGAAACAGAAAGCAGCAATCGTTTCCACATCAATTTTATTCCAGAAATCTGCCCCCGAAACATCAGCTGATTCTGAATTGGATACAGAATTAGAATTAGTTAAGGGTGTATTGTTTTGCATTGCACTCATGCCACCCATACCACCATTCATTAGTGAAGAGGATTCAAGCGCATCTTTAATAGAATTAGTGATTAATTTTGCTTCTTTAGATAAGCTTCTTCCGACAAGTCGAAAACCTAAAATCATTGAAATTACAATGAACATTAGAATAATTCCAAAATAACCGCTTAAAATCATCGCAGGTTTTCTGTATATTTCAATACTAGGTTCCGGAGTCCAAGCCGTTACAATTGCATCCGGAAGTTTATTGAAACTGATATTGTCGCCTCTTTTAGGATCTAGAAGCATCATCGAATTGAGACTGCTGGTAATCAATTCCTGAACTTGATTTGGAATTCCAGGGGCAAGGCCGACAACAATGTTGACTTGATCAACGTAAGTGATCATTTTTTCAAAACTTTGGTCAATGATTCCACTGGATTTTAATTCAGTCGGGGTGACATAACTTCCACCGAGTGGGAGTTTGATCGGTTCCAATTCAAAATCATTTTTAATTTTAGTGGTATTGACCTTCAGGCTGATTTGAACACCAAATTTTCCTTTTGGTAAAATTTGCTCGATATTTTTTATGGCTTGATCACGATAAAAATTATATAGAGCAACTTCGGTTGTATTTAAAACTTTATCATTTTCACTCTTAACAGGTTCTTGGGGCGCTTTTTCAGCGCTTGCAGCGGGCTCATTCTGAGGTTCCTGTGAAAAGGCTAAGGGTGTACTCAGAATAAATGTGATTGCAACTAATTTGAATAATATCCAATTTTTAGTTTTCATTGTTTTACCTTCATTGGTTCAATCCGTAATGTAACTCTTCGCATTTTGGCGAGATCTTCCTTGGTCAAAGTTCCGACATTCTGATCGTAACGGGTATCGGCAAAACCCTCAGCAGAAAGCATTTTTTGAGAGTATCCGTTTTTAATAAACATTTTTAAAACACTGGTTGCACGTAAAACGGAAAGTTCCCAGTTGTCTTGGAAATTCAATTTGGCATTGGTTTTGGTTGGATCGGTATGTCCCTGTACCGTCACATGAATTTGTTCTTTGTTCGGTGCAAGCTGGTGAATGATTTTCTCGATGGTTTTCGCGCCTTCAGAACTTAGTTGCGTTCGACCAGAGTTGAAAAAAGATACTCCATCAAAATTAATTTCAAGTCCTTTATCTTTAGCGATGATGTTTGCTCCAAAATCTTTGGCAAGAGTGGTCTTAATCGATTCGAGCAATGCAACTTCGTACGGAATGGCCGGAACCATTTTGGTTTCAGGTATTGGAGCCTGCATTGCTGTAGCTTTAGTCGATTTACTTCCCGGTTTACGATTACCAAGATCGGCGGCAATTTTATCGAGAAGTGTTTCTTGTTTAGTGTTTTTTTGATTGTTATAGAAAATGATAAAGAAACAAAGGAGAAGGGTCAGCATATCCACATAGGATACTGCCCAAGATCCTTCTTGGTTTCGTTTTCTTCTTCGTTGAGTGTTTTTAAGCAACATGGTAGAGCTCGATATGTTCTTGAACGAAGAATGCAGGTTGATTTTCGCTCCAGAGTTTTACAATTTCGACGATCATTGCTAATTCAACCTCTTCTTCTTGTGTGGCTTGTTCCAATAATTCGGCTATCGGGCTGACGATAAAGTTAGAAACAATTAGACCATAAAGGGTTGCTGTCATGGCAAATGCGAGGTTCACCCCGATCATTTTCTGCCCCTCATCTGTTCCTAACCCGTTAAAAATCGCGATAATTCCAAATACGGTTCCCACCATGCCCAATGCAGGTGGATATTTAGCAAGGTTAGAAAGAACTTGGGCACTTGAATGTCCTTTTTCGATTTCCATTCTTGCGCCATCGGTTAAAAGTTTTTCCAATTCTTTTCCACGTAGTCCGGCTTGAAGCCATGAAATGCACTTATCTAGGAATGGATGCCCAGTTTCACTTGGCATTTTACCTCTCTCGATTCCTTTT
>CAZZLF010000159.1:0-5141 GCA_964654965.1 uncultured Bdellovibrio sp. | reverse complement strand
CCCTTTCCCAAGTAAAAAAAATTCATGAAATGATTGCTTGGAAAAATCAGACTCACCCGAAGAGTTTGCTTCACTTTGCCAATAGTGGAGCGATCTGGAATTCTTCAAAGGTTTCTTTTTTTAAAACAATGGATCTAGTCAGACCTGGATTGTCATTGTACGGCATTAGGCCTTTTAAACGGGCTAAAAATGATGGTCTGAGACCGGTGATGACTTTTGAAGCTCCTGTGCTTCAGAAAACATTTCTCGAAAAAGGTGACCGGGTCGGTTACAACGGGCTGTATTGTTCTGCAAAAAAAAATGGCGAGTGGATCGCCACGCTCGCTGCAGGATACGCTGATGGAGTCTTTCGCTCACTTGCAAACCAGGATCAGATTCTGGGTAAAGTGAGTATGGATCTGATCACGGTAAAAGCAAAAGAGACAACGAAAATCGGCCAGTGGATTTCTCTGTGGGGTGAAGGCGTCGATCCTTACGTGATTGCAGAAAGAGCCGGAACGATTCCTTATGAGATTACCACTCGTTTAGGTAAAAGAGTGAAGAGGGTTTATGAGTAGTGAAAACAACACAGAGTATGCGATTGAATTGAACGATGTTCATAAGTCATTTCGTGAAGGTCGGGATGAGATTCTTAAGGGCGTGACCTTGCGTTTTCCTACCGGTAAATTGACTTACATTCTGGGTTCTTCAGGCACTGGAAAGTCAGTGACTTTGAAACATATTCTCGGATTATTGATGCCGGACAGTGGTGAAGTTAAAGTTCTCGGAAAAAGTCTTTCGTCTTTTAATTTGAGACAAATGACGGAATTTCGACAAAAATTCGGAATGGTTTTTCAGAACTCTGCTTTATTTGATGACATGACCATTTTTGAAAATGTCGCTTTTCCACTTCGCGAACATACCCATATGACCGAGGAACAGATTGCTTCGGAAGTGACTCAGATTCTCCAGCTTTTGGGAATGAAGGGGCCTTATGATAAATATCCCAGCGAAATTTCTGGTGGGATGAAAAAGAGGGTTGGGATCGCTAGAGCGATGATTCGTAAACCAGAAATTATTCTGTACGATGAGCCGACAACCGGTCTGGATCCGTTGACCCGAATGACCGTTGATGAATTGATTGAAAAGTTGAAAACTGAGTTTTCGCTGACATCGATCGTGATTTCACATGACATTCCATCAGCATTGAGACTTGCCGATCAGATCGTTTTTCTCGATCAGGGCAAAGTTGTCTTTCAAGGAACAAAAGATTTATTTGTGAAGTCGGATCATCCTGCGATCCGAAACTTCCTGCATGCGGATCTCGTATCCTTTGAGTCCTTGAAGGTGGCTAAATGAACGATTCCACCAGTAGAACCTGGATTCGTCGGTTTGCCAACCATAGCTATTCTCGCCCGATGACCGAAGTGGAATTATTGGAATTGATTCATTCCGGATCCATGAATCCAACGGACGAACTTTGTGCTGCCAATGATTATTGGTTCTCGGTTCAAGATGTTCAAGAAATGCGGAAGCATTTTGGAGAGATCTCCATGGATGGTATGTTCAGAAAAATCAAAGAAGAGGTCACCGAGGAACGGATGGCTGATACTGCAAGAATTGTATTGAGTGAATTAAGAGGGAGTGCTGCCGCTCCAGTAACTCCAGTCATGAAGACAAAAATTGAATCGCCGATGAAGGAAGACTCCCGACCTGGATTCAAGCTTCTGATGATTATTTTGTTCCTTTTGGTTTTGATGATGCTGGTGAAGTTTTTTTCTTAGCCGTGCTCATGTTTCCAAAATAAAGATCCTCGATCCAGACTGTTTTTTTGGATTCATCGCCCATCATTTCAGAAATCTTATTGTTCAGTTTTTGTAGGGCCAGTTGTTTGTTGGCCAAGAGTTCCTGTTTCCAGACAGGATGATCCACATCGATGATCATAGTTTTGTTTCTTACTTGTTTGGCTTGGGTGTGTTTGGAAATGGTTTCGCCCACGGCCGGTGCCCATGCTTCGATCATTCGGGCGTCCTTCAAGCCCTGCTTCAGTCCCGGTGTCGCTTTTAAAATTTTGTCCAGAACTTGTCTCAAGGAGTTCATTTTCGTAATCCTTGCTTAAAAAGGTGAGGTTTGTCAAAATAAGTTCAACATGAAGAAATGGCCTTTTTTTGTGGCACTTTTATTGAGTTTGCAATCCTGTGGATATTACCTGCGAGGGGTAGATCGCCCATTTTTTAAAAATAACAACATCAGCAGCATTTATGTTTCACCGGTTCAGAATAATTCCTATAAAGCGGGTGTGGAAATCACTCTTTATAACGCACTCAGAAAAAGATTTGCCCAAGGGGGGTATGTTCGAGTGATTGATGAGCCGGGTCAGGCAGATTCCATCATCTCTGCAACGGTGAATGAAGCCATTTATGTTCCCTTGGCTGTAACTACCGCCGATAAAATCGCATCTGACGGCGTGGTCCAGGGGCCTCGTTCGGTTCAGATCGCATCCAGTTATCAGGTGACTCTGAAGGCTTCTTTTGAATTAAAAAGGAAAAATGGAACCAGCCTTTGGAGGGATGATTTGGTGAGAATGAAAAGCTTTCCTGCTTCCAATTATCTGGGGGCTTTGGGGAGCACTTCCTCTTTGATCAATGAGGGCGAGTTTGAAAGGGTGCTTAATGAGCTTTCGGTCAATATCTCTACCGATGCCGAAGAGTCGATTAATGCTATTTTTTAAGTCTTTTTCGTAGATTCAAAAAAGAGGCGTGCTAGTATGGATCTTATGAAATTGCTGTTTTCCTTGATTTGTTTTTCCTTACTCTCCCTTCCAGCTCATGCGTTGAATAATGAAGTTCCCCGGATGAAAAAAGTGTTCTGGATCTGGATGGAAAACACTTCTTATGCCTCGATGATGGGTCAAAAGTATATTCGTAATCTTTGGCTGAATTATCCTTCGGTTCGATTCACTCACATGCAGCAGGTAAGTCCCGTCACTCAGGCTAATTCCATGGCGATGATTTCTGGAAATGACTATGGAATTCGTGACAATGAAATGGTCCGAGTTTTTACGCCGACTATTGTGAATTTGCTGGAATCCAGAGGAATCACCTGGAAAGTGTATGCAGAGCAGTATCCAGGATCTTGTTATTTGAATGAAGGAATCGGTGATTATAAACGTTACCGGGTTCCATTCCTATCTGTTTCAGAAATTCAAAGCGATCGTCATCTTTGTTCAAAAATTGTGAACTTCAAGTTTCTGGATCAGGATTTGATGTATAACACCTTGCCTGAGCTTTCGATTGTCATTCCGAGTTTGCGTGGAAGTGGAGCTACCAGTGGAATCTCTACGGCTCAAAATACGATTCAGCATGTGATTGACCCGATTCTTTCTAATTCAGACATGCTTTCTGATACAACGATCATGATCACCACAACTACGAACACCGATATTAAAAATCCGGAATTGTTCACCATGATTCTTGGACGAGGTGTGAAGGACTATGCCATGAGCGTTGATACCATCGTAAATCACTATCACTTGTTACGAACTTTGGAACTCGGTTTTGATCTTGGGCATTTGAATCAGAATGATGCTAAGTCAATGCCCTTGACCGGATTTTGGAAGTAAACCTGATTTAGGTTATTTCAATTCGTCTGCAATTTCGCCGAGCATGTGACGGGCAATCACTAATCGTAATACTTCATTAGTGCCCGCACCAATTTCAATAAGCTTTGCGTCTCTCATTTGGCGTTCTACCGGAAACTCACGAGTATAGCCATATCCTCCGAGAATTTGGATTGCGTCCAATCCCACCTGAGTTGCCATCTGGGCTGATTGTAATTTTGCTTTGGCAGCCATCATGGAGGCTTCTTTACCGGTCATCAGGCCCATGTCCCAAGTTTTTGCAGCCTGATAGGTAAGTGCGCGACAAGCCTCATACCATGCAGCAGCTTCGGTAAGACGTTCCTGAATTTGTTGAAATGCCCCAATGTGTTTTCCAAATTGTTTTCGTTCTTTTGAATATTGGGTTGCCACCTCGATGCAGTTTCTTGCGATTCCAAGTGAAATACCGGCAATCGTGATGCGTTCAATGTCGAGATTTCGCATCATCGCTTTCACGCTGCTGCCTTCTGTGCCAACACGATTCGCTTCTGGTACCATGACATCAGTGAACCACAATTCACCTGTGGGAGAAGCGCGCATTCCCATTTTTTTGAATTTCTTACCTGTGGAAAATCCAGGCATGTCTTTTTCGAAGATAAATGTGGAAACGTCTTTTTTGTTAGGACCAGTCTTGGCGTAACAATAAAAAATGTCGCCATTGGGACCATTGGTGATCCAAGTTTTTGAACCATTTACTTTATATGAGCCATTGCCCTGTTTTTCAGCACGAGTCAGCATTCCCAACGCATCGGAACCAGATCCGGGTTCACTCATTCCCATGCCACCGATGTGTTCTCCAGAAATGAGTTTGGGTAAGTATTTTTGCTTCTGTTCTTTGCTGCCATTGGTGGCGATTTGATTCACGCAAAGAATGGAATGGGCAAGATAGGAGAGCGTGGTGGAGGCGTCGATTGCGGCCATTTCTTCCATGGCGATTGTTGCTGCGACTGCACCCATTCCCGCACCGCCGTCGTCTTCAGAGACGGTAATTCCTAGAATTCCTAATTCACCGAGTTTGCGAAAAGCTTGATCATTGAAACTTTCAATTTCATCCAAATGTTCAATTTTAGGCGCTAGTTGTTCCAAGGAAAAAGCTTGTACGGAATCGGCAAGCATTTTTTCTTCTTCTGTAAAAAACCAGAGTGGATTTCGCAGTGACATGATCTTTAGCCCTCTTTAATTTTTTTGGATGGAATCCATCATTTCGTTGAATGCATTAGCCACGTCTTTAAAGTCGTCTCCTGGGCGAAGTCGAACGCGAGCTTTGGTGTTTCCACTCTTAATTTCATTAAATACTCTTTTGAAGTGATATAAAGGACCTGCGGTACCGTGGGATAGTTTGATTCCTAATGCTGCTGCAATCAGAATAAATCCAAAGCTGACCAGCCCCAATTTAATTAGAATTTCATTTAATTCATGATAGAGCTGGGCTTTTGCCGCATCATCCATCGGGCTGAGGTCTACCAGTAATGCATAATTTTCCCGAATATATTTATAGAAAATT
>CAZZLF010000158.1:0-5147 GCA_964654965.1 uncultured Bdellovibrio sp. | reverse complement strand
CTCTCTGAGCGCGCGAGCATAACGAGTGACTGAATCCATCATCAAGAGCACATCTTTATTTTGATCCCGAAAAAATTCAGCGATGGTTGCAGCAATAAAAGAAGCTCTGGTTCTGAGTAATGCTGAGCTATCGGAAGTCGCAACGATGACCACAGAGCGCTTCAATCCCTCCTCGCCCAGATCTCTTTCGATAAACTCTCTTACTTCTCGACCACGTTCACCAATCAACGCAATAACATTGACATCGGCTTCGGTATTTCTCGCCATCATTCCCAAAAGAACTGACTTACCAACCCCCGAACCAGCCATGATTCCCATTCTTTGACCGCGACCGCAAGTGAGTAAACTGTTGATGGCCCGCACTCCAAGATCCAGAGGCTCTTCGATGACCGTTCTAGAAAGCGGGTCAGAAGGCTTATGATAAAGAGGACGGTATTCCGTAATAAATTCTGTATTGTAAAGAGGGCCTTTTCCATCAATAGGATGGCCTCGGCCATCAATCACCCTGCCCAAAAGACTTTCTGAAACCAACATACTAGAAGCTCGGGACTTCAACTTCACAACACTATTGTGATTGATTCCACTGACTTCGTCATAGGGCATGAGATAGACTCGTTTGTCCTTGAAGCCAACAATCTCAGCCTCTACTGGGGCGGCATGCACATCGTGCTCATTCAAGACGATGTCACAAAGACTTCCAACACTTCCACCAGGCAGATATGCCTCATAAAGCAATCCCAGAGTCTTGGTGATTTTACCTACTTCATCATAGGTTACATTCTGAGCCAGGAGTTCTTCATATTTTTTTGAAGAAATCATCAAGCTCATTTTTCACCCAAAGCCCGACTAATGAGTTCCATCTGAGTATCAACGCTGGCGTTGATGCGCGCAAGATCGGTTTCAACCTTGCAGCCACCATTCGGAAATTCTTCGGTCACTTCAATCTGAATGTTTTTCAGATCTACAAATTGTTGTTTTAAAAAATCACGAATCGACTCAATTTGATCTGAGTCTGATTTTCCAATCTTGATTTTAACATGGTCTTTTGCACCGATTTTTTCAACCAACGTTGAGCAAAGTGTACGAACATATTCTCGATCCACTTTTAGCTCTTTTAAAGTAACTTGTTTGGCAATTTCAAATACCAATTGAATCAAAAACTGTTCATTCGCATGAAACATCTCTTCCTTGATATTTTCAAATTCCTTCATGATTCCACAAAATCGCTCGTACTGTGGGTTCATCTTCTCAGTAAAAGAAGCGGCAGCCTCAGCCGCACCTTCTTTCAACCCTTGTTCAAAACCTTGTTGCCTTGCTTGTTCTTTAATCTCGGCAATTCGAGCATCGGCCTCTTGTTGAATCATGCCCTCAAGATGACGATGTTCTTCCGTTTCAATACCCAACGATTTTCTGGATGCAGGATGAAGGTTGAAACGATGATTGTAACCTTCTTCAGTGGCAGCAAGAGTTCCGAATTTTTGTTTATGATGCTGGTAATCGTTGGCAACAGCTCCGCTCAAGGATCTTGGCTGAAATGCTTTGACTTGAACATCTTCAGCAACAACTTCGAGCTTTCTCTTTTCAGTCTTAAATTGATCCATTCATTTTCCTCTGTTAGACGAGCGCATCGTCTCCACCGCCACGACTGATGATCAATTTACCTTCTGATTCGAGTCGTTTAGCAATATTGACGATTTCCTGTTGGGCAACCTCGACATCAGAGAGACGAACTGGTGGCATCGATGCCAGGTCCTCTTTCAGAAGATCAGCCGCACGCTTGGATATATTCTTGAAGATCTTGGCCTTGATCTCGTCTGGGGCAGTTTTCAAGGCAATAGTGAGTTTGTCATTCGGTACTTCCTTAAGAAGTGACTGCATTCCGCGATCATCGATGAAAATGATGTCCTCAAACACAAACATGAGACGACGAATCTCTTCTGCCAACTGAGGATCACGTTCCTCAACCCGGGCCATGATGCTTTGCTCTGTGTTTTTATCCATCACATTCAACATTTCAGCGATCGGAGAAACACCACCCAACTGCTGGGTATCAATGGATCCAAGGGTTGCCAACTCTTGTTTCAGAATTTCGTCAACTTGTGCCAATAATGAAGGCGAAATGAAATCCAAATTCGCAATTCTGAGAACCACCTCAGTCTGAACCGGTTCCGGCAACTTTCTCAATACCTCACATTTTTTATCGGATGTCAGGTGAGCAAGAACAACCGCGGTGGTCTGAGGATGTTCGTTCACCAGGAAGTTCGCAAGAGTTCGAGGGTCAACGAGCTCCAATGCCTCGAGAGACCGCCCTCCCTCTACAACCGCGAGTTGACCCAGAACGGTTTTAGCTCGTTCCTCACCAAGCGTTTCAAGAATGAATTCTTTTCCAGTTGCGTGACCAAAAATCAGCTGTTCTTCTTCAGAAATTTCTGCATAGAAATCATCCAACACCAACTTCACCACATTGATGGGAACTTTGTTCACTTGCCCCATCACCGTGACCAATCGCTTAACATCATTATCCCGGAGTCGCTTGAAAATTTCTGCAGTCACACGATTTCCAAGAACATTCAGCAAGATCGCAGAACGCTCAATTCCGGTTAGATCTTCATAATTCGTAGCTATCAGTGCGCCCATGCAACTCTCTCCTCACCGCTTCCTCGTTATGCCGAGGTCGCTGATTTTCCTTTTTCGCCGCCGCCCATTTTTCCGGCTTCACTCGGTTTTCCCTGGGACAACCAATCTTTCAAGATTAGGGATGCCTTATGCGGGTTGTTATCAATCAACGTTGAAATCTTTTCCCGAATCATCTCTCCTTCGATTTTATCCGGGTCGAGACGCTCAGGAATATCTGGAATCACTTCATCCAACTGTTGCATCACACTGCTTTTTTGGATTTTTTCCAATTCCTCAATCGTTTGAGGAAGGAAAGTATCCACGTTTTCAGTGGTATTGTCCGTGATCCAACGGATATACGGACGTACTACAAAGAAGAAGAACAATACGATGACTAAAGCGATGACCGCATAGAGAACGGCCTGTTGAATATAAGAACGAACAACAGAAGCATTCAACAATTTTTCAGCTTCTTCGAAATCAACCCTGACAAATTCCATGTTTTTGATTTCAAGAGTGTCTCCACGAGTCTTGTCAATCGCAAGAGCACCGGTCACGAGAGCTTCAAATTCTTTAATTTTCTCTGCACTCCACTGCTCAGACTTGATTTCTGAATTTCCATCAGCATTGGTGCTCTTCACCTGTTTTCCATCGATGAGAACCGCAACTGAAAGTTTCTTCAAGCTTCCGACCGGACGGCTTGTCGTACGTATGGTTTTAGGAATTTCATAATTGACGATTTCGTTACTCTTGTTCGTGTTATTTCGAACCGCGTTTGGAGTAACAACACCCGGTTGTTCACCCGGTGTATTGGAAGTTGCACCCGCTGGACCAGAGGCAACCGGGCGAGAGCCTTCCATGGACTCTCCGATTTTTTGTTGCGATTTGATAGTTGCTCCATCCTGATCCAGGATGGTCTGAGACTCCTGAATATTTGAAAAATCAAGGTCGGCGGTGATCGAAGCTTTTACGCGTCCTTCACCCACTACTTTTGAAAGAACATCTTCCACTTTACTTTGGTAATTTTCTTCCAACTTGCGCTTATATTCACTTTGCTCACTGGTGAGAGAAATCAAGGAATCATGAGTGCTCTTAGAAAGCTCTTTTCCGAAGGAATCGAGAATGGCAACGTTTGCCGGCTCAAGCCCCTCTACCGCACTGGAAACCAAGTGACCAATCCCGTAAATTTGTTTTTCGTTCAGTTGAACTCCATTTTCAAGATCCAGTACAACAGACGCGGTTACTTTTTTCTGATCCTGAACAAATGCGCTTTTTTCAGGCAATGCAAGGTGCACCCGGGAACGCTTTACTCCCTTGATGGTGTTGATGGATCTCATCAACTCTCCCTCGAGCGCGCGTTTTTGATTCAATTTGTTTACAAAGTTGGTCGTACCAAAAGATTGTTTGTCGAATAACTCATAGCCTGTGCCGTTAGACTGAGGCATTCCCTGCATGGCGAGTTCCAAACGAAGGTCATTCAGGTATTCGGAAGGAACCTTAACCTGCTTTCCTGAAACATCCACTTGGAAAGGAATTTTCTTTTCACGGAGCATTCGCATGACGTTTGCAGAGTCATCCGGCGACATCGGCCCGTGAGTGATGGGCTCATAACTCTGTTGGGATGCCCAATAAAGCATACCGATGACGAAGATCACAATCGAAACAGCGGTTACCGCTACCGCTGCTTTTCTACCGACGGATAAACCCGTAAGAAAATCCTTGATCTGTGCTGAGACTCTCATGAAAAAATTCATCGATTATTCTCCTTCAACTAAACCTGCATCTTCATGACTTCCTTGTATGCTTCCAGAACTTTATTTCGAACTTGCATCATCGTCTTAAGAGACAAATCTGCTTTCTGAAGTTGCATCATGGTTTCATGAAGGTTTTTTGTTTTTCCGGCGATCAGATCCTTGACCGAACGATCCGCATCGATTTGGTTTTGATTTGCTTCATTCATCGTATTTTGAAGCGCATCCAGAAATGTTGATCCTTTTTCCTGTGCTGCCGAAGCCCCTTGTGTTCCGGGGTTCATTTCAGCCGAAACATTCGACTGAACCATTCCAAGATCCGGATCAATTTGCCTAAAAGAGTTTTGGATCGTATTCATTTCGTCCTACCCCCTATCGCCCTAGCTCCAGAGCTTTATTCGCCATCTGCGTAGCAGCACCAATTGCAGTCACGTTTGCCTCATATGAACGCTGAGCGCTGATCATGTTTGCCATCTCCTGCACGGGATTCACATTCGGCATTTCAATATAGCCGTCTTCATTTGCATTCGGATCTTCAGGCTTATAGACCAGTCTTTGTGGTTTGGAATCTTCAAGAACATCGGTCACGATCACGCCCTGAGTGGCTTCATCAACCTTGTTTTGAAGGATATCACCAAAACTTTCACGATCTGGAGTAGCGGTCATTTCTACATCTTTACGGCGATAACCTTGAGACTCAGCATTCGCAATGTTGGATGAAATGGTATTCATCCGTTTCATTTGAGCATCCAATCCAGATGCACTCACCCTCATTGATGA
>CAZZLF010000157.1:0-5163 GCA_964654965.1 uncultured Bdellovibrio sp. | reverse complement strand
CGCCATTCCATTTCTTCTCAGTCGTGAACCTAAAGTTGAACCCATCATCGTGCCTGAAGAACCGGTCACCGTGAAGTTGAAGCCTTTGATGCAAAAGACGGTTGTGGTTCCAAGCACGATGCCGATGGATATTCCTAAAACCATTCAAACCCAAGACAAGGTTGTCAAACGCGCGATTCAACAAAACCTTGGATTTTTGGGATTGCTCGGTAACAAGAATATCACCAAAGCGATTGGTGGCGCACCGACGATCAAGGATGCATCTGCCGGAGCAGGAGCTGGCGGAAAAGAAGGAAGTGGCGGTGAATTCCTGACCGGTATTGGTCGTGGTGTGAAGTCCGCTACAGTGGGCAATACGGGAATGAGCGGTTTGGGAGGTATCGGGACCAAAGGAGCGGGTGGAGGAGCCGGTGGATACGGCAATTCCAAAATTGGTTCCGGAGAAGGAAGTTCTCTTTCAAAAGTCGCGCTTTCCAATGATTTGATGCTCGAAGGTGGCCTGGATAAGGCTGTGATTCAAGCGACGATTGCAAAATATCTCGGACAAGTTCGTGCATGTTATGAGGCGGGATTGCAAACCAATCCAGCGTTGCAGGGACAAGTGAATATGAATTTTCAAATCAGTGGACAGGGCGATGTGAATTTTGCAAACGTGGCCAAGTCTACATTGGGTAATTCCCAAGTGGAATCGTGCATCTCGACGAAAATGTTGAATTGGAAGTTTCCGAAACCGGTGGGCGGTGTGAACGTAAAAGTGAATTATCCCTTCGTCTTAAGACCAGTAGGAGCATAAATGAAAAAAAATCATTCCATTTTGGCAGGTATGGCGGGACTCGCAATGTTGGTGGGTTGTAAACAAGACCCTTACACATCAAACTTGAAACCTGGGCAGCATGTGGTGATCGATAATCCGAATAATCAACATCAAGACACTCAAGTGTACTCGATTGAAGCCCCGGATCTGATCGAATGTACCGAATCTGAAAGTTGTTCCGCAGAAATCATCGGGCATGTTCCAACTCCGGGCCAAGCATTGATTTCTTTCAAGGGAATGCCTAATGGTGCCAGCTTCGATCCAGTGACCAATGTTTTCAACTACACACCGGGATATGACGTCGTCGATGTAGGAAGTCATCCTGATCAAACCATGATCTTGGTTCCATTGGTGGTGACCGTTAGAAGTTCGGCTGATTCCGTGACTGAAACTTCTCGTACCATTAGCGTACTCGTGAAGAATAAGTTACAGCAGGTTCAAGTCAGCGTTACCGGAAGTTCGAACGTTGATGAAGGATCCGTTTTGGAACAAACCGTAGAAGTGAATAGTCCTGATTTTCCAAATGGACCGTTTAATCTGGTCGCAAACGGTGCACCGGTTGGCGCGGAAGTTACTCAATCCAGCGGATTTCCCAATCGTTTCCGCGTAAGATTTTCTCCTGGTTATTCTTTTGTCAGTGTGAATGATGAATCCAGCGGAAATGGATACATCAAGAGAGTGAAAGTCAGTTATCAGGTGGGGTTGCCGTTGGGTTCGCCTGCTTTAGAAGATGAAACCTGGATTGTGAAGGATGTTCGTCAGACTCCGTTCATTACTGCACCAGAAAACCTGACTCAGGGGCTGGAAGTTTCTTTTCCAATTCGTGCAGAAGACATGAACAGTGAAATCGCACCGAAAATCACGGTGAGTTCCAATGTTCCTTTTGGTCGTTTGTCCACCACCACGATCGCTGAATCTGGAACTCGTGCTGCGGGATACCCTTCCAAAGTGGTCATGGTCAAGTGGGACCAGTTGAAGTTGATCAATCTTGGAACTACGACACCCATTCAATACGAAGTTTGTGTACAAAGTTCCCGTTATTCAACGGCACTTTGCTCCCAGAAAAAAGTGATGGTTACTCTTAAGGCCGATCTTCACCAAGCTCCTTTGATTGACCGTGCAGTCTGGAAGAGCGGAGATTTCAAATTTTTGAAAATGGGTGATCAACTCATGTTGCCCATGCCGATTAGCGATGCAGAAGACGCAAAGCTTCCGGTGAGTGTGAAAATTATTTCTAACCAACAGAATTCAGTTCAATGGAAAAATGGTGGATTGACGATCACTCCTCAGATGGAAGGCGTTCTTCAATTCTCACTCATCGCAGAAAGCGTTTTCGGTCAGACCAAGATTGAAAATTTCGTTCTCGAAGTGCTTCCAGAGAGCTGGGCTAAGACAGTGATTCTGGCCGGAGACTCCATCGGAAAAGAAACATTGGAAACCATGAAACTGGTTTCTTCAGTTGAATTGCTTTCTCCTAAATTCCAGATTTCATCCCGCACCCTTGCCATCCGTGAAAGCTGCTTGCTGACTACGGATTCCATGAACTCATCTGTTTTCAGTCAGGACACTTTTGAAAAATTGTTCCAGTCCGTGAACCGGGTTCTGGTTACAACCCCGCTTGCTGGTAAATTATTACCGAAACTGGAAGGGGATTGGAAAGCATTGGGAATCAAGATCAAGGGACGTTTGAATGATCTGCTTTCCGGTGAGAGAATTCAGAACTTCACCTTGCTGACCGATTCTAGATCCAATCTTGAAAGTCCTTCCTTACCGGCTGGATTAAGTGGAACTCTGACCATGGAGTCTGCTAATCCGATCGTATTCGATTTGGACAATTCATCGAATGGAAATTGCACTCCCTTGTTCCGTCTCGTTAAACCAGGTACCTCACTGGTGGTCGGAGTGAGCTGTAAAGTTTCAGGAAAAAAACTGACTCTACTTGGATTTGAGCTCGCAGATGTACTTCTTGATTCTGCTGACCAACACTTGATTGGTGCATGGACCAACCGATTCTTGAACGGAAAGGTGAACGAATAATGAAAACCAATGCCATCTTATTGATGTTGAGCGCTCTTTGTTTGATGAACCCCGTTGCGCGGGCTGAAAGTGATCTTGGAGCCCAGTTGGAAGAATTGAAATTACCATCGAATGTAGCTCCTGTCGGAGTGACTTCTGAAAAACTTTATTCGGTTCAAAATCGTTTTATCCGACTCGATCGTCGCTTTGAATTCAATCTCGGTGCGGCCAAGAACTTCACCGGAAATGGACTACTGAGCATGCATCAACTGAATGCCGGAGTGATTTATCACTTCAATGATCGTTGGTCGGTATCTGCTTCAGGAAGTTATGGTTTCAATGATTTCACCGATTCTGCCTATCAGCTGATGCAAAGGGAAGGAATTGTTCCAGATGCTGCGATTGTGAAGTGGAGAAGCGATTTACTCGCGAATTACAATCTGTTTTACGGAAAGTTCCGGATGAACATGGATCAAGTTTTTTATTTTGATCAATATGTGGCAGCAGGACCTGGATTGATCAACACTCAATACGGTACCGCTCCGGCTGCAGTCGTCGATGTCGGATTCGCACTTTGGTTTGGAAAAAACTGGTCGGCACGTTTCGGCGCAAAAAACGATTTTTACCGCGAAAAGACGATGATCGGAAATGATCTCGTAGATCATATGCTTGGTCACATTGAAGTGGGATACCTGATCGGGTCCGGAGAGCAAACTTATGAATAAGAATTGGCCACTACTGGCGATCCTTGTTTCTGCAAACGCTCAAGCACAGTCCGGGGCCGATGCATTGTTGAATTCTCTAGGAACCAATGCCGCACAAAAGCCAGCAGCAGGTGCTGTGATTTCTACCGGCATTCAAAGTGCGATCAAATTGGAAAACGCTATAGCTCGCCAATTGTTTACGGATTGGAGTTCTCAGCAAGGGCTCAATTACGAAGCGAATCAATGGATTCAAAAGTTTTTTTCGGGCGAATACGAAAATTTTGCGCATTTAAAATCAGCCATGCTTCCTGCAATCGAAAATCCCCGAACTGAAAATTTCAGGAATTCCGTCGAGGCGGCTTATCTCTACAGTCTTTATCGCCTGAACCTTTCCCAAACCTTCTTTGACGGTTGGATGAATGCAATGTCGAAACCATCGTTCGCATCTTCCCAAGCCTCATACGCTTTGGATGAATCGATCATGAACATTGAGGAGTGGTTGTTCAGTCGTAAGATTCAAGTGTCTTCAACCCAGCAGTCTTTGATCAAGTCTGTGGGGTTTGCCCGTCATCCTAACTGGCTCATGATTCAAGGTTACGTCTTGCAAAGAAAGGGGCTAGCAGCTGAGGAAGTGCTTTCCCGTCTGCCCATCAACAGTTCCCTTCGTCCCAAGCTTTCCATGACCGTTGCGCTGGCTTATGCTCGCAAAGGTGATCTGGCAAATGCGGCGAAAATCCTGAAAATATTTTACGAACCGTGGATGAATCAATCGAAAGATCCAGCAGCAAGTTCACGCTATTCACTGGAAATTGCACGAATGCTTTATCAGGCTGGTTCGATCGAGGGAGCAATCCAATTTTATCAAAAAATTCCAAAAGGCAGTGAAGATTACATCACCGCAAGAGAAGAGCTTTCTTGGTGCTGGCTTCGATTGGGTGATTTTGCGCAATTGCGTGGAAATCTGGAGACTCTGAATTCAAATCTGCTTTCAGACCGATTCCGTCCTGAAAGTTTTCTGGTGAAATCGATTACTGATCTCAAGATGTGCAATTATCAGAACGTCGAAAAAAGTTTCCAGAGTTTCGTGAAACAGAATCAGGATTGGGCGAAAAAAATCGAATCGGCGATCCAGGCTCCTGACAGTGAGATGCCAAGACAGATGGACGAATATTCGCGATATGCTGTTGCATCGATAAAGGCTCAATCCGAGGAACTTTCAGCACTTGAAAATTTTGCTAATCGCAGTACGAATGTCGCATTGCCGGCTGTTGGTAAGCAACAGCATTGGCTGGATTCAGTCCAAAAGTTAAAACTGGTGATGGAAGACACTAAGAAACGCCAAGCGGATGAGTTTCGTCGTCAGTGGAAATCGGATCGGGCAACCATTCAAGAAGCCATTCGAAAAATGCAGTTTGTAAAAGTCGAATGGTTGAGTCAGGTCAGTCAATTGGAAGGTCTGGAGAAAAAAGTTGCTCAAAAGTCTGATTCCAATCAACAGCCTCAGAATAATCCTTCGATTCAAGCCGAATTGAGTTTTCCTTATGATGGGGTGGTCTGGCCGGATGAAGTCTTCAAATTGAGAGCGGTCACGAACGGTCAATGTGCGGAGAAATGGTGATGAAAAGATTC
>CAZZLF010000156.1:0-5163 GCA_964654965.1 uncultured Bdellovibrio sp. | reverse complement strand
GAGAGTCGAACGACGACCTGGGCGCGCTCGCTCTCGAGCGTGGTTATTCGCGAGGAATGATTCAGGACGTGATTGTTCAAAATTCATCGGTGAGCGGATATGAAACCGTTGGAGGATTGATCGGATTTGCTGAAGGTGCGGCGAGCGTAGAGCGATCGACAGTGAAGAACACGCAAGTTTTGAATCCACGGCCTGTGTGTCCGAATGATTCTTCCATTGGCGGAGTGGTAGGTGCGTGGACTTCTACCGGAACCATTTCTTCCGTTCGTGCAGAAACGATGACGATCATTTTTTCTCCAACTTCGAATTTGCTCTCTTATTCCGGAGGAATTGTCGGAAGGCTGTGGGGCGGTACTTTGACAGATTCATTTAGTTCTGGATCCATCACGGGGTATCGATCTGTCGGTGGTTTAGTCGGTGATAGTAGCGCAATCATTTCTGATTCAATCACCACCATGAATGTAACCGGTGATTCCTGGATCGGAGGAGCCGTTGGTGTTCTTTCTGGAACCATCGCTCGAGTGTCTTCTTCAGGAAGTGTGTTTGGAAATGTTCCCGGTACCCGAGTCGGTGGATTAGTGGGAACTGCCACCAATTCATCAACTCAGTCGCGAGTGTTTCATAGTGGCATTGTGTTGGGTGATTCCTCAGTGGGTGGAATCGTTGGCTTTCTTTCAGGAGGCATTCTTACCAATGGCTATGCGCTGGGAAGAGTGAATGGTGGATCTTCCGATGTGGGTGGAGCAATCGGACTTCTGGATGATTCATCTGCGTTCGTAAATCTGGTCTATGTTGATGAAGATGCGATCAGTGCTGATGTTGGAGTGACTCCTCAGGCCTTGGTCGGAGGCATTTCCAATGGTGCTTCGTCACCGCTTCGAAGCTATTACATCAACCGAATTCCCGGAATTGCAGATTCCAATGGCGGGGTTTTGATCGACTCGGCTGCTCTGGGCGTTCAGGCCTCCTATGTGGGGTTCGATTTTAGCGGGGTGTGGAAAATGCCCCTCATCAATCCCAAGGGGGCGCTGACTCCGGTGTTTGCCTGGGAATGTGGACAAAATGGGGTCACATGCCCTTGATTTTGGCCTCAAAAGCTTAAATCCATACGAAAAAGTATTGATTTGAAATCCCTCCCATGGGATGATCTTTTCCCTCATGAATGTCTCTGCTTTAGAAGAATACGGGCTGCGCTGTGCAGTCACTCTGGCTACATTAAAATCGGATGAAACGCTGTCGGCTCCTGAGATTGCCGAACGAAACGGATTGTCGGTTGAATATGTTTCCAAGTTCATGCTCCATCTGAAAAAAGCCGGTCTGGTCATGACCGTAAGAGGAGTGAATGGTGGGTTCGCCCTGACTAAATCTCCTGCTGAAATTTCTCTCAAAGAAGTGTTCGATGCGTTGGCGGGTAAACGCCGGGTTTCGGATGACGAGTTTTGCAGTTCGTTTGTTGGAAAATCCCAAAGCTGTGTTCATCAGTCTGGATGTTCTATTCGACCATTTTGGAAAATCTTATCGATCTACATTGATTCGTTCACCAGCGAGATGACCCTGCAGGACATGTTGAATCCTCAGCATGAGACCGTGAAAAAGACAGAAAGAATCGCACTGAAAAATATTAATACCATGAAAGAACAACTCATATGAATTCCACCAAAGAAGTACCACTGTTTGAAATTAAAGATTTGAATGTTGCGGTGGAAGGCAAGCACGTGCTGAAAGGCGTGAACCTCATCGTAAAAAAGGGTGAAGTGCATGCCCTGATGGGAAGAAACGGAACAGGGAAGACCACATTGTCTTACACGTTGATGGGGCACCCGAAATATGAAGTTCTTTCTGGCAAGATCTTGTTGAACGGTGAAGACATCACCCATCTTTCACCCGAAGAGCGGGCTCGCAAGCGTTTGTTTCTCGCGTTCCAATATCCGGTAGCGATTCCGGGTGTGAGTGTTGCCTCCTTTTTGCGTGCATCGATGAAATCGGTTCGCGGTTCCGAACTGCAGCCTTCTCAATTCCGAAACATCATCAAAGAAGAATTGAAGAAACTGAATGTACCTGAAAGTTTCATGACTCGTTCCTTGAATGAAGGGTTCAGCGGTGGTGAGAAAAAACGCCTTGAAACTTTGCAATTGCGCCTCTTGCAACCGAAGATGGCAATTTTGGATGAAACCGATTCTGGTCTCGATATCGATGCCCTTCGGATTGTTTCTGAAAATCTTGAAAACTACCGCAGCGTCGAACAGGGCGGCGCAGAACGAGGAATGCTCGTCATCACTCACTATCAACGCATGTTGAATTACGTGAAACCGGATGTAGTTCATGTCTTCGGAAGCGGAAAAATTTTACTCACTGGCGGAGCCGACCTAGCGCTGAAACTCGAGAATCAGGGTTATGACTGGGTGGAAGGAGCCTGATGAAGATTCCTGCGATTTTCAAAAATCTGGAACTTTCCGTAGATACGGTTCGAAAAGAGTTTGTCTCGGAAGAGGGTAAGACGACTTCTTGCATTTACGAGTGGAACACTTCCAACTCGGTCGAAGTTCTTTTTCATGCAAAAAAAGATTCCGTTCTAGAGTGCGTATTCCTTCAAAACCTCGACAACAGTGCAGAAAATTTTTCTAAAATCAGTTTGATTGCAGACCGTGGAGCTTCGATTCGTTGTACGATCGTGCAACAGGGCGGTTTGAAATCCCAGATTTTGTTTGATTCCAAATGTGCCGAAGAAGGATCCTCCATTCAAATCCAGGCGATTTCGAATGCGAAGAACAATCAAAAGCATGGGTTCACGGCGAACATGATCCATCCGGTTCCACACACTCAGAGTGATCTCAAGGTCTGGTGCGTGGCGAATGGTGAGTCACAGACCATCTTCAATGGTGTCGTGACGATTGAAAAGGGTGCACATCATACGGAAGCGTTTCAGAAAAATAAAAATCTGATTCTTTCCGAAAAAGCGACGGTGGATTCCATTCCTCAACTCTTTATTTTCAATGATGAGGTGAAATGTGCTCACGGTAGTAGTACGAGCACGCTCGATCCGAATCAATACATCTATCTACAAAGCCGCGGAATCAACCTTGCTGATGCCGAAGCGATGATCACTCGTGGTTTTATTGAAAGTGCTGTTCAATGGATCAAAAATCCCGAGATCTCGGCCCGTGTTCATGAAGTACTTGGACTTCAGACAGAGGAGGCTTTGTGAGAGAATTAGTTCGTAAGGATTTTCCGAATTTGGATCGTACCTTTGACGGAAAGCCACTGGTCTATCTCGACAATGCAGCAACTTCGCAACGTCCGAAAAAAGTGATCGACATGACTGTTCGATACTACACTCAGATGAACGCCAATGTTCATCGTGGAGTTTACCAACTTTCCCAAGAAGCGACGGATGCTTTCGAAGCCGTACGCGGAAAAGTGGCCCGTTGGATCGGTGCTCCTTCTGAGCGTGAAGTGATTTTCACCAAGGGAACCACCGAATCGATCAATCTCGTCGCATCCACTTTTGGTGAAGCCAATATCCAAGAGGGTGATGTGATCGCAGTGACCCGGATGGAGCATCACGCGAATTTTGTACCGTGGCAACAATTGGCGAAACGAAAAAAAGCGAAATTTGAAATCATTGAACTCACCAAAGACTGGCGACTGGATCCGAAAGAGATCGATCGCGTTCTTTCGATGAAACCCAAAATTCTTGCGCTCACTTTATTGAGTAATGTGACCGGAGTTGAAAATCCGATTTCTTCGATCGCCTCTCGATTTAAAATGGTGGGAACCACCATCGTGCTCGACGCTGCTCAAGGGATCGCTCATGGTGAGGTAACGCTGGATCATCTTGGGCCGGTTGATTTTCTTGCATTTTCCGCCCACAAAGTTTGTGGTCCGACCGGAGTGGGAATTCTCTGGGGACGTGAGGCTTTATTGGAAAAAATGCCTCCTTACCAACTCGGCGGAAACATGATTTCGCACGTCGGTGATTTTGATTCTGATTGGAATGACCTTCCTCATCGCTTCGAGGCGGGAACTCCGAATATTGCCGGTGTGATTGGCTTGGGTGCCGCCATTGATTATCTTGAGACGCTCGGTCGTATCCGTATTGAGGAATTTGAAAAAAAGCTCACCCATTATGTTCTACAAGAACTGAATAAAATCGAAGGTGTTCGATTGATCGGTCCGAATGATCCACACCATCGCGCTCCAATTTTCAGCGTAGCTGTGGACGGTGTTCATGCTCACGATCTAGCGACTTTTTTTGATATGCGTGGAATTTCTGTTCGTGCCGGTCACCATTGTTGTCACCCGTTGATGATGAAATTGTCACTTCCAGCAACATGCCGAGCAAGTTTCAGTTTTTACAACACAACAGAAGAAGCCGATCTTTTCTTGAATGCTCTTCGCGATGCACCTCGTTTCTTTGCTCGTTCAGGCAAACGTTCACCGTCAGGAGTCAAACCATGAGTGATCATTACCGCCAGGTGTTTGGAGAAATTCTCGCTGATCATCATGAATCTCCCAGAAATTGGGGAACGCTTCCGGCTCCTGCAAGACAAGAGCATGGTTACAATCCGTTATGCGGAGACAAAGTCGATGTGTTTTGTCTTGTCACCAAAAGTGATCAGGGCGAAGTGCTCGAAAAATGTTCGTTTGAGGGTGAGGGGTGCTCGATTTGTATGGCCTCTGCCAGCATCATGGCATCGATGGTGGAAGGATTGAGTAAGGAAAAAGCACTCGCGCTCATTGAATCGTTTCGAGAAAAAATGCAAGGGTCCGAAAATGTGCAAGGGTTGCCTTCGGATGATTCCGGAGAAGACATTACCGCGCTTTATGGAATCAAGCGGTTTCCAGTTCGCATCAAGTGCGCACTATTGCCATGGACTACGTTGAAGAAGGGAATTGAACATGCAGGTGGATGACATCAAAAGAAATCAAGCTCTTCTGGAATGGATACATCCGGTACAAGATCCCGAGATGTTGATTTCCATCGTGGATCTGGGGCTAGTGTATGAAGCCCAGTTCGCTGAAGAAGGCAAAAAAGCGAATGTCGTGATGACATTGACCAGCCCGCATTGTCCCGTTGCCGATGTGTTTGTGAATAATGTGAAGACAAGGCTTTTAGAGTACCCGGGCGTGACTGATGCCGAAGTGAAGCTCGTGTTTGAACCG
>CAZZLF010000155.1:0-5189 GCA_964654965.1 uncultured Bdellovibrio sp. | reverse complement strand
GAGAACATGGGTTTCTGTGAACGACCGCGAAATTCGCCTTTGTCAATACGCTTTTTTTGAAGCTCTTTACCCTGACGATCCTTACCTGGTCGATCTTGTTTTTGGAACGGTTTCTTACCCGTGCGTTCCATGAATTTTTGGCGACGATCCGAGCGGGACTCGCCTTCTTTTCTTCTAGAAAAATCGTGAATGCTTTTTTCGATCTTGTTCACTTTGAGGGTTTTCGAAAGAAAACGGGAAACAATTTCTTCTTTGCTCAACGACTCCAGTGTTTCTTTCCAGGCTCCCTCACTCAGAATTTCATTCACCAGATTTGCATGAGCTCCCTCCACACCTTTCTGGGATTTGAAAATAGTCAGTGCGCGCTCTGCCTTGACCTTGAGGATATCTTTTTCTTGTGGAACCGATGCACGGACCATCTTGATCTTGGTCAGTTTTTCAATTTGAGGAATAAGATTCATATGGCTTGGATTCACCAAGTTCCAAGCAATTCCTTCTTTTCCACCTCGACCGGTACGACCGATGCGATGAACATAATTTTCTAATTCACGAGGAAGGGAATAATTGATCACGTGAGAAAGATCTTTCACATCGATTCCCCGAGCTGCTACGTCGGTACAAACCAAGACGGTGACGTCTTTCAGTTTGAAGGCTTTCATTACTTTTTCACGTGCTTTTTGATCCATGTCACCGTGAAGACATTCTGCTGCATAGCCATCAATCTTCAACTGGCGGGTTATATCCTCGACCAAAAGTTTCGTCTGACAAAAAATCAATCCGTGAAAATCGGCTGCAGAATCAATCAAGTTTTCGAGAAGTGAAACTTTCTGATCTTCATGCACCGGAAAATAAAACTGAGCTACGGATGTTGTTGCTCCTCCCGACGCCTTATTGATGGATACTTGTTTTGGCTGAGTGAGGAATCGATCCGCAATTTTGCGAATGTCTTTGTTCATGGTCGCCGAGAACATCCACTTCTGAAGGTTCTTCTGGTTATCTACTCTGTTCAAAATGAGTTCGATTTCATCCCGGAATCCCATTGAAATCATTTCATCGGCTTCATCCAACACGATGGTTTTGAGATTTTGAATCTGTAGTGTTCCGCGATCCAAGTGATCGATCACTCGTCCGGGAGTTCCAACTACAATATTGACGCCTTCTCTGAGTGCGCGCAATTGTCCGCCGTAATCCGAGCCACCGTAGATTGCCAAACACTTCGTGCTCTTGAACCGTGCGAGCAGATTAATCTGTTCCGCTACTTGCTTGGCCAATTCGCGCGTAGGACAAAGAATCAATGCCTGAACGGATTTCAGTGCAGGGTCAATCGACTCTAATAGTGGAATTCCAAATGCAGCCGTCTTGCCGGTACCGGTCGATGCCAATCCTAAAAAGTCAGTGGTCCCCTCCAATAAGAGCGGCAAAGTCTCGACTTGAATCGGAGTGGGAGAATCAAACCCCAAAGCCTCGATGGCGCGAAAGAGTTCAGAACTAAGGGAAAAATCTTTGAAAGTAATAGCTGGCTTTGAATTCATCTTCGGGGAACCTAAGGGATGAGGACCTGAAACGCAAGCAATTACGTCAATTATTTTATGCATTGCACCACGGTCGATCTGAGCCAAAAAATTGTAGAAAAAAGGGTGACTAAGGTAGACTGCCACCATGGCCGAAACCCTATCGATTCCTAAAACTCAAAGCCGCGAAATCATCTATGAATCATTACTGCCTCAATTGAATTCGTTGATGGCGAATGAGACCGATCTGATCGCGAATCAAGCAAATTTCGTTGCCGCGCTGAAAGAGGCCTTTGGTTTTTTCTGGGTTGGATTTTATTGGGTGAAAGAAAATCAACTGGTCCTTGGTCCATTCCAAGGCCCGATAGCGTGCACCCGGATCGATTTTCACCGCGGAGTCTGTGGTCACTCCTACACCACTGGGAAATCGATTTTAGTTCCGGATGTAGAACAATTTCCTGGTCACATCGCCTGTAGTTCGTCTTCAAAATCAGAAGTCGTGATTCCCATCCGCCATCCCGTGCACGGTACCGTGGTTGGCGTATTGGATATTGACAGCGATCGACTCGAGGACTTCAGTGAACTCGATGTTACCTGGCTTGAAAAAATCGTGAAAATTCTGGAAAAACGACTTTAACCCGATATCCTGAATTCATGAGGCTTGATCTGGACCTTCCATCCCTACCCGGAGTCTACCGATTCTATGATGAATCGGGCGAATTGATTTATGTAGGCAAGGCCAAGAATCTTCGTAGAAGAATTTCTCAATATCAAAATGCCAGACGCTGCAAAGCTCACTCGAAAATGAGAAAGATCAAAAAAGAAGCACATCGTTTGGAATTTGAAATTTCTGGAAATGAATTCGAAGCGCTAAAACGAGAAAATGAATGGATTCAATCCCACCGGCCCAAGTGGAATGTTGCCGGTGCATTCTATTTCTTGTATCCGATGATCGGTATTCGAATTGGGACCGGCAAGGAAGAAGGAAATCTTTATCTTTGCTACACGACCAACCCGGATGAATACATAGACTTTGACTTTCACGGAGCATTTCGATCTCGACTTCGCACGCGTGCCGGTTTTTTTTCAATGCTGGAGCTCTTGCGAATGGTCGGCCACCCGAGTCCTCGACATCAACTGGTAAAATCAAAGATCGCGGGGCCTCCTAAAAAATTTGAATACATCTATGGATTCAGACAAGTCCCAAAATCATGGAGCCGACAACTTGGTTCGTTTCTCAGTGGTGAAGAGTTTACCGCTCTGGAAGAACTCTCACTGATGTTGCTTGAAAAACCGGGAGCATTGGCACGAAGCTCTGAGACACAAGATCACCTCAGGGAAATTCGATCTTTTTGGAAACACGAGATCCAGGCATTGAATCGAGCAAGAAAAAAATTCAAATTTGAACAGTATCCCGTTCCTCAGAAAGATCGGGACTTGTTATTTCTGAATTACAAGAATCACCTGAAAGAGACTTGAGATGAGCAAAGTAAAAAACAGGCGTCATCACCTATTCAAAAAACTCGCTCGTCAATATCCTACTCCCAAATCCATTCAAGAGTTTCTCAAGACCTTTGACTACAACAAGGAAACCGATGGCGCGACGGCGAAATCCGCAGAAATCGCTTATCTAAGAAAGATGGCTCACTGCCTGGAGGGAACGATCATTGCTGCTGCCATCATGGAGGAGCACGGCTACCCGCCACTGATTTTGTCGATGGATTCATCAGATAACATCAATCACGCCGTGTTTGTGTTCAAAACGAAAACGGGTTGGGGAGCCATTGGAAAATCCCGATGCCCCGGCCTTCATGGACGCGCACCAAAATTCAGAAGTATCCGCGATCTGGCGTGGAGTTACTATGACCCATTCATTGATGCTACCGGAGAAATGACCGGTTATCTCTTGCTGAACCTGCATGAAAGCGGCACTGACTGGAAACACTCGAACAAGAACCTTTGGAAACTCGATGATTTTGTCGTCAATGTCAAATACATCAAAATGAAAGCCTCGAGAAAACGCTTTCAAAAACACAAGAAAAACTACGATCGTAAGGGTTATATCAAAAAAGGCAAAAACTGGTGGTAATCCAATTCCTCATGATGGTGGAACAGACTAATCATCATGATCTTCGTGTTCATCTTGATCTTTATTTTCATTTTGAGAATCATGATTGCCTTCAGCCGGAGCAGTAGCAGTAGAAGAACTTGCAGGTCTGAGTTCATCATGACGGATCATTCCGCCCAAATGAGCGGCGTTGATCATCAACGCAGCCGTTGCGACTGAAATCACACTGGTAGTGGCCGTGAGTTTGGATTCCAACTCTTTTCTTTTCCATGCAGCCAACAAGGAAATTCCTGCGGCCGCTCCACCGATCATCGAGAAAACCAAAGCCAACTCAGCAGACTCTTCGTGCTCATGAATGTCGTGTTTGGTGACACCGGGCTTATGTTCCACAATTTCTTCAGCTGGTTCACCCGAAAAATACGCAGGAAGTGCCGATAAAGAAGCAAATAACACCAAAGCCAAACCTGTTCGTTTCACGGCCGTGTGCTTGATTCCGTAACCTAAGATCAACACCAGCAATCCCATCATCACTCCCACTACGGGTAAGTGATTCAACGCTAAATGTATCTGTGCTCCGTTCAACATGAATGCCTCCATTTCAATAAATTAACATGACTCAAGATTGATCGCCCATAAAATGAACTTCAATTTTTTTGACGACTTATCCCTTCAATGCCAGAACCTGAGTTACGGCACTCCTGCCGAAATGACCTTTTCCTTCGTGAACCTCTCGTTCAATTTCATGACTCATCACGAACTTCAATCCACTGAATTCGGATTTTAAGTCCAAAATAGTCATCATCAATTCCGGAACCGGTGGCCCCCCTGTTTTAAACTCCAACTGTCTGGGGTGGTACGATTCTAGAATCAAAACTCCGTCTTTCTTCAAGCCACGCACCACTGATTCATGCAATTTTTTTCTCAACACCGGCGGAACATGACACCAGATCGAAATGATCGCATCCCAATTACCGTCAACAATTGCATAATCAGCAAGATCTGCGACTACGGTATTCACCGTAACTCCATTTTGTGTAGCCAATTCTTTGAGTTTTTTTAATCCAACCGAAGATTGATCAACAGCGGTAACCTCAAAACCCAATTTGGCTAAATAAACAGCATTCCGACCTTCTCCCTCAGCTAGACACAACACCTTGCCGCTCTTTCTGATCTTGGAAGCATGTTCCCTTAGAAAATCATTGGGCTCGGTGCCGTAATAAAATTCAGAAATGGAATAACGCTCATCCCAGGGGTTCATTTTTTCTGACATGTGTTGATTCCAAAGAGCTGATATGGAGGGCAGGTACCAACAAGTCCGGTCAACAGGGGAACAAGCCCCAACAGGAACCAAGGATTGGCTGGTCCGACAAAAGCCATGCTCACCAAGGCAAGACCAGCCACTACACGAATCACTCTTTCCAAACTACCTACATTTTTTACCAGCTTCATATCCGATCTCCTTTTCTTCTGCTTCTATACTTTACCAGGTTGCATCTTTCTCAAAATGATCGCGGACCGCAAAGTATAAACCGACATAAGGAGATACCGTCCAGTCTAGTACCCTTGTAGGCGCTCCGTAATGACGCATGATTCCCCATAAACGCCCGTAG
>CAZZLF010000154.1:0-5214 GCA_964654965.1 uncultured Bdellovibrio sp. | reverse complement strand
AGTAACCCAAATTTTTCAAGGCTCCTGGAACCGAATTATTCACAATTTTGAAATAACCACCACCAGCGAGTTTCTTGAATTTCACCAATGCGAAATCAGGTTCGATTCCGGTTGTGTCGCAATCCATGAGAAGTCCGATGGTACCCGTTGGTGCAAGAACAGTCACCTGAGCATTTCGATAACCGTGCTTTTCTCCGAGAGTTACTGCTTTTTCCCATGCGTCTTTGGCCGCTTTCGATAATTCAGCCGGAACTTTTTTTGCATCAATTTTGTATGCGGCTTCCTTATGTTTGCGCATCACTTTTAACATCGCTTCACGATTCGGGGCATACCCAGGAAACGCACCCAATTGAGCTGCCTCTTCAGCGCTCACCGCATAAGCTTCACCACACATGATTGCAGTCAAAGCACCCGCCCAAGCACGGCCTTCGTCAGAATCGTAGGCAATTCCCTTCAACATCAACAAAGTTCCCAAGTTTGCATAGCCGAGGCCGAGTGGACGATAATCATGGGAATTCTTCGCGATCTTTGCAGTTGGATAACTGGAAAGGTCCACAAGAATTTCTTGGGCGATGATGAATGTACGACAAGCGTGGCGATAGGCATCGAGATCAAATGATCCGTC
The DNA here is from genome assembly GCA_964654965.1 of uncultured Bdellovibrio sp. GTDB lineage: Bacteria > Bdellovibrionota > UBA1018 > UBA1018 > CAIMNF01 > CAIMNF01. The sequence goes on along the minus strand of CAZZLF010000154.1, from coordinate 4,589 downwards.
TTCCTTCAAAAACTTGACCAAGTTCAATGATGAAAGGTTACAAGCAGTATCATCGAGGAACATGTACTCGGAACAAGGATTCGATGCGTGAATCTTATCCGTGCTCGCGCAAGTGTGCCAGCGATTGATCGTGGTATCAAACTGCATGCCAGGATCAGCACAAGACCAAGACGCAGTTGCAATTTCTTTCCATAAATCGCGAGCCTTGAAAGTTTCAACGGTTTCACCCGTAGTTCTAGCCGTGGTATTCCAGTCTTCATCGTTGATGACTGCATTCATGAACTCATCCGTAATCCGTACTGAGTTATTTGAGTTTTGTCCTGCCACCGTCTTATACGCTTCACCATTAAAATCAGAAGAATAACCGGCCGCAATCAAGGCCGCGACCTTGCGCTCTTCTTTCATTTTCCAGTTCACGAAATTGCGAATCTCTGGATGATCAACATCAAGGCAAACCATCTTCGCAGCTCGACGAGTGGTTCCACCTGACTTGGTTGCTCCTGCTCCACGATCGAGCACCTCTAAAAAGCTCATCAATCCGGAAGACGTTCCACCACCAGCAAGCTTTTCCATGCTTCCGCGGATTTTAGAAAAATTGGTACCGGTTCCTGAACCGTATTTGAACAGGCGTGCCTCGTTCTTGATCAGATCAAAGATCGACATTAAATCATCTTCCACCGATTGAATGAAACAGGCAGAACACTGCGGGTGTTCATAGGCGTTTTTAGTCTCTTGGATGGCTCCACTCAATGGATCGAAAAAGTAATTTCCTCCGGAACCTTCAATTTCGTACTCATGATAAAGTCCAAGATTAAACCAGACCGGAGAATTGAAAGCGCCCATCTGATTCACCAGTAAGTAAGAAAGCTCGGCTTCAAAAGTGTCGGCATCGGTCGCGTTGAAATAACCCATTTTTTGACCGGCATTGCGAATGGTGTGCGCAATGCGTTTCACCACTTTTCGAACTGATGTTTCATGCCCTGTGCTCGGAACCCCTGCCTTACGAAAATATTTGGAAACAAGAATATCGATTGCCAGTTGTGACCAAGAAGAAGGAACTTCGACATCCTTCATTTCAAAAACGGATTGACCGTCGGTGTCCTTGATTTTGGAATTCGCTTTCACATAAGTGATCGCATCCAGCGGATTCTTACCCTGCTTGGTGAAGCGGCGATTCATCTTCAAGGAACCTGAAAGAGGCTTTGCTCCTACCGGCGACTTTGCATTCAAATTCTTGACGGCGTTTTTTTGAGTCTGATTTGATTTCATTTTGTTGGGTGTATTTTCCATAGCTCTCATCGACTTCCGTTTCTTAAAACTTGTTATCTAAATTGATGTTCCAGGACCTATTGTTTTTTCAGAATCACGAGTTAATTTTTGGTTGTAAAGAACCCCACCACCGATAGTGGCAATAAAGATAAATACACTACCGATGGTGACCCAGAGAAGATGACGCTAGGATCCTAAAGTTATTGAAATTTTCTTCATGACCATCTCAGTCAGTCAGTGTTTTGACTGAATAATAAATAGTGCGCTAGATGCTTTGAGACAAACACCGGTTTTCAGCAATGAATCTCAAGTTCAAGAACTCAATTGACCGATTAGAATGATGAACAGGAGTTTTGAAAGTTTCTGAAACCATGAGCGAAAAAGATGTTTTTCTCAATCGCGATTTAAGTTGGCTTGAGTTCAATGCCAGAGTCCTTCACGAGGCGCTGGATGATCGCACTCCTTTATTGGAACGGGCGAAGTTTCTGGGCATCTTTCAAAACAACCTCGACGAATATTTCATGAAGCGTTTGGGTTCACTTTACAGTGCTTCTCGAATCCAGTTTCGCAATCGACTTGTACCACTTCTGGATCAATGTCATGACTGCTTTTCCAATACTTTATTGAAGCTTCTCAAAAAAGAAAAAATCGAACTCCTGACCTGGAAGGAACTCTCACCCGCTGAACAGACACGTGCGACCAATTATTTTAAAAGCAACATTTTTCCAGTCCTCACTCCCCTGTCTCACGATTCAGGCCACCCGTTTCCTTTTCTCTCCAATCTCTCGACTTCGCTGGGTGTGTTTTTGAAAAACCCCAACCACGAAGAAGACGATCTCTTTGCCAGAGTGAAGATACCATCGAACTTCCCTCAGTGGATTCATCTGGGGCACTCTCGGTTTGTTTCGATCATGGAATTGATCATCTCCAATCTGGGTGATCTTTTTCATGGAATGGAGATCCTCGAGATCATGCCGTTTCGGGTTACCCGGAACACCAACATCGATCACGGTGACGGTGATTCAGATGATCTTCTGGAAAAAATTTCAGAAGAATTGAAGGAACGTAAATTTGGAGATGTGGTGAGACTGGAATTCTGGGGAAAAGAGAACATGAAGATGATTGATTTTCTCAGACAGGAACTTCATCTCGATGATGACCAGATTTACGGCGTAAAATCCGGTCTTTTGGAGTATACCTCCCTGAAGTCCATCACGGATCTCAACCGACCTGATTTGAAATATGAACCATGGATCCCTGTTGCTCCGCCTGCTTTGAATGATCCCGAACGAGACATCTTTCAGGCAATCAAACAGCACGACATACTCGTTCACCACCCTTATGAAAGCTTTAATGGATCAGTAGAACGATTTATTCGAGCTGCGGTGAACGATTCTAAAGTCATTGCGATCAAAATGACCCTCTATCGAACCGGAGCAGATAGCCCGCTCATTCCCCTGCTCATCAAAGCTGCAGAAATGGGAAAGCATGTGGTTTGCCTGGTGGAGCTGAAGGCCCGCTTTGACGAAGAAAAGAACATTCTCGTGGCACAAAAACTCGAAGATGCAGGAGTTCACGTTGTTTATGGTGTCATTGGCCTGAAAACGCATTGCAAACTCACACTCGTGGTCAGAAAAGAGGGAGACGAAGTTCGATGCTACTCCCACATTGGTACTGGAAACTACCATACCGTCACCTCACGACTTTATACTGATTTTGGATTGTTCACCTGCAGAAAAGGGATCAATGATGATGTCGTTCATCTCTTTCATTTTTTAACTGGAAAATCCAAAAAGGTAGACTATCGAAAACTACTCGTCGCTCCCCTTGCAATGAAAGATGCTTTTCTTAAAAAAATTCAAAATGAAACCAAGAATGCAAAAAAAGGCATACCCGCGCGAATCATTGCCAAAGTAAACAGCCTGGACGAACGCGACATTTCTCAGGCACTTTACGAAGCATCACAGGCCGGCGTCAAAGTGGATTTGATTGTGCGTGGATTTTGCACATTGCGTCCTGGTGTGAAAAATCTCAGTGAAAATATCCGAGTCGTATCAGTCATCGGACGCTTCTTGGAACATTCACGGGTCTTCTGTTTTCAAAATGGCGCCAAAACCATCAGTGAAGGTGAAATTTTTATCGGATCAGCGGATTGGATGACTCGTAATCTCACCGCACGAGTCGAAGCGATTGCTCCGATCAAGGAACAATTGCAAAAAGAGAAAATTGCCGACATCATGGAACTCATGCTGAGTGATCACCGTCAGGGCTGGGAAATGAAAAGCGATGGTTCCTACGTCAAGAAAAAACCCTCTCAACAAAACAAGGAATTGGGTACGCATGCCCTGCTCATGCAGAAAGCGAGAAATCGTGTTTAGAATTATTTTATTGTTTTCACTCTTTACATGGAACGCATCTGCAGCTCCCAACAATGAATGGAAAGCGCGATTGGTTGAAAATCCATCCGTTCAGGACTCAGGCATACCGTTTCTTGCTCTTACTTCAAAAGAAGTAAAAATTGAAATGGGAAACTTACTCCAGTTCACTCAGATTCAGGGGAAATTTAAAGAACCGGTTCAACAAGCAAGCCTGAACTCCAAGGTCATTCCCGTAAACGAAGACGGAAGCTTTGATGTTCAATTCGGATTTCCACCGGACATCCGAGGATTTTCTATGACTGCTGTCGACAAAAAAAATAAAATTTATCGCACCTACTTTAGAATCCAGCCTGTCGACAAGAGTGAAGATTTCATTCGTAAACTGGGACCACTCTGGAAGTTCAGCGTTGGAGGCGGTTTCACCTTACTCAGCTTCAGACAAAAGAACGTTGATTCATTTTCTCAGGGGGCTTTTACGGTTAAGGCCGGTGCCAGTTACAAGATCATTCCTGAAAAACTGGACTTGGGATTGGTTGGATTCATCAATTCCGTGGCATTTGCTTCCAATTCAAAAAACAATTTAACTGTACAGTACGTTGGATTGAACGGGCGTTTTGGTTACAACCTGATCGGTTCACCCAGCCCCCTTCGAGTCAACATCAATGCGGGACTTTATTACAATACCTCTCTCAGCACGGTTGGTTTTGCCAACATGTATGGACCTCAACTTTATCCGGAAGTGATTTACCTATTCAAAAACGGTCATAGCCTTGTGACTTATGGGAAATTTTCACCGGCTCTATCTTTTTCTCCCAAAATCAGCTTCAAAGAAAACCGCGAGCTTGCCATGGGAGCCCACTATTCCTTTCCCTTGAGTCCTTTACGCAGATTTTCGGTGGGTTTGGACTTGTCTCAACTCACCTTGAACCTGAATGATGATTG
>CAZZLF010000153.1:0-5220 GCA_964654965.1 uncultured Bdellovibrio sp. | reverse complement strand
GAAAAAAAGGCATCAAAACTCTTGGAGGCGTGATCGATTCCGGTTATCGTGGAGAAGTGGGAGTGATTTTATGGAACATTTCCCAAGATACACACACGATTAATGCCGGTGAGCGTATTGCCCAACTTCTCGTTCAGGCTGTGGCAACTCCCCAGACCAAAGAAGTAACCGTTCTCGGTTCTACAGATCGAGGCACTGGCGGTTTTGGTAGTTCAGGTAAATAATGATTAAAGCATGAATCCGATACCTAAGCTCGTCATCAGTCGATGGTAGGTATAGGACGAACTTAATGTTGAAATGTTCTTGATGTAATTGAGATCAGCCATGACGGAGATCTTTGGCGTTATAAATTTCAAGGCGCCAAACCGAAGGCTCACATTGGTGTCTTTTCTTCCAGCAGTGGAATTCAAATAATCAGAAGCGAGTAAATCCAGTCCTTGAGTGAAAGTCAGGAGCGCTGGAAAGTTCATGGAATTGAGGAATCCTAATCCAAAGGCTTTGTAATAAAAGTCAGCTCCATTGGCCTGGTTTTGTTCATAGATAAAACTAAAACCGGGGTTCCAATAACGATCGCCGGCGATCCTGCGCGTATTGATGGATGCATTGATGTTTTTACCAGATTGATCCATCGAGGTATAATATTTTTGAGTACGGTAATTCACTTCGGCATCGGTTCGCCAGTATCGGCTCCATTGATGGCGAATGTATGCGCCACCTCCAACCGTCAAATTGAACTTTTGAAATTCGTAACCGCTTGAAGTGTTGGTCGGGTCAATTAGTGCATTTTGAAACACAAAATTACTTTCAACCTTGATTCCAAAATTGGTTTTAGCCAGGGAGCGATAGTTTAAAAACAAAGATGCGTTATTGGTGAAGTATTCAAAGTTTTTAGTGTCTTGATTAAAGTTTTTATTGAAGGAACCTCGATAGCCAATCACCGCTTGAATCAAATTTGCCGGTGCGCTCATGTAACCCAGTCCGGCGAGGATGTTTTCTTTGATGGTTGAAGTATTTGATGCCGCTACGGTATTACTGACTCCGGTTGGAAGCTGTTGAATGTTGGAATCATATTGGGTGCTCATTGAGGCATTTCCAAACCATTGGCCAGTGGAAAAGGGTTGAAGCATCTTTTCCGATGCCTCAAAAATATTTTTTCCATTAGCATTGGTTTCATCTTTTTTGATCAACTTGAGCGCGAGATCTCTTGCTTCGACCAATTCCTGTACCCCTCGCGTACTAAGATAAAGCTTGAAGTAACAAATACTCACATAATACTGAGCGATGACTTCCAGTTCGATGATGCCACTTCCAATAACTGAATTAAAATGAGGTTCTGCTTCAGCAAAGCGGGATTCGTTGAATAAACCCAATCCCAAGAATAAATGACTGGCACTCGAGTTGAAATTCAATTCGATCGATTTTTCAAAATATGGTTTTGCTTCTTTAAAATTCTTCTGTTTATTGTAGATCATCGCAATTTCAAAAGCATAAGGTCCGCGTTCGTTTTCAGGCTTTGCTTCAAAAAGCTGGCGATAAAGATCCAAAGAGGTTTGCTCGTCACCTGTTCCTTTCAAGGCCAACGCTTTGAGTTCGAGGTATTCAATCGTTTTTGGAGCTTCCTTTAAAAGTTCATCCAGAATTTTGATGGCTTCTTCGGTTTTGCGTTTGTTGAAGGCGATGACTGCTTCTGCGTATCGTGATTCGCGACTGATCCCGGGATGGGATTCCTGAGTGTCAGCGGGTGGAATCGCAAAAGTCACAAAGGGTTTCATTAAAATCAATAGAGCGAAAAAAAAATTGAAACGAATTCTCTTTTGATTACAAGCGTGTCCGAAATGACTCATTTTATTAATACGATAACATTCCGATAGAATGTTTACTATGCGGAACGTGCTTTTTGTAACGATTCTCTTTATTAATTTATTCGCCAAAACCGGCTATGCCAAAGAAATAGCGGGAGAGGTGGTGAGTGTTTCCGGAACCGTATTTATTCGTTCCGAAAAATCTACAACCAGTCTTCCCAGTACGCCACCAAGGGCAAGACCTGGAGATACTGTTTATGCGGGAGATGTCATTAATACTTCAAGCGATGGCTCTGTCAAAGTTTTGATGCGGGATAAAACCATTGTCGACATTGGTGCATCAACCTTATTCAAAATGGATGAATATATCCATAACAAGGGAGCGAATCGTAAGGCAAAACTCGACATGATGTTTGGAAAAATGCGTGTTTCCGTCACAAAAAAGATTGAAGGTGATGGAAGATTCCAGGTCAAGACCAAGGGTGCAACCATGGGAGTGCGTGGAACTGAATTTATTGTAAAAGAAGACATACCTGAGCAATTAAACAAAAAAGACAAATCGGTGCCGTCAGAGCCTCAGCAAAAACCTAAAACCGAAATTACGGTAGTTCAAGGAAAGGTTGATGTCACTGCTGCTCCCGTTCCGCAACCCGAGAAAAAAAATGGCGTACCTGCAAAAGCTCCTGAGCCCAAAACCATTAGCCTCACTTCAGGAACCCAATTGACGACTGGTGCAGGCGTTTCCTCTGCTTCCGTTACACCGGTGAAAGTGAGTGAAAGCCAGATCCAAGCATTAAAAGTGGAAACAAAGATTGTAGACAATACTTTTGCAAAAGCGGTGACCATTGATCCCCTGAGTTTAAGTGAAGCAAGAGGTTCAGATCAGGGTCGTGGACCTGCGAGTGGCGGTGAATCTTCCTTGTTTAATAACGTGGTTGCGGCAATCAATGTTGGTTTGCCACCTGTGGTGACCGGCCCTCCACCGGTGATTGACGTTCCGGGGGTACCAGTGAATCCATTTCAGGGAATCGGACTCAAAAACAATATGAAGCGCGTTCACATCACCATCATTCCTCCTAACGAAGTTGCTCAATAGGCTGGGTAAAGCAGATGAAAAACAACATCACTCACTATTTAAATAAAGTTGTGCTGGGAGCATTAGTGGCTCTGACAGTGAGTGCCTGTTCTTTGAGAGATCGTTCCACGGTTTATGGAGTTAGCGTCAAACTACCGCAATCATGGGTTTCGCAATCCTCCAAGCAGAGCCTTCGATTAGCCAGAAATGGTTTGAATGGTGCGATCATCGCCGCCCCTTCATCATTTAGTGAAATTAACTGCTACGCATTGAATGTAGTGGGTCCAGGAATTCAACCGGATTCCCGATTTCAATGCGGTTCTGCTGTGGGAAGAATGGGAATCATGGCGGGATTGATCCCAGTCAGTCAGGGTCAGGTTGACGTCATGGTTCCAGCTGGAGCCAATCGAAAGATTCAATTGATTGGAGTGAAGACGGTCAATGGAGTTTGCCCAGGTTTTGATGAATATTTTTCTAAAAATAAAAATGAAAAATTTGATGAAGAATTAAGTGATCCTTATTTATTGGGTGACGCTACGCTGGATGTATTTGATGATACTTCTGCAACGATTTATGCCAATTTTGACCAAAAAAATATTCTGAAATTCGGATGTGAAGGTGGAAGTGGCGGTGGAAACAATGAAAATGGCAATGACCCCACGATCACGTTTGGGATGGTCAACGAAAGTTTCAATATTCAAAAAAACCATTGCTCTCCCATTTTAATCAATCAACTCAATGTTCGGAATTTGCAAACACCAACGATTCAACCCTTAGTAAAAAACAAACCTAACGACGCAACGCTCGAGCTTTTCAGTGACCCCTCTTGTGAGTCTTCATTTTCTAAGACTACTTTGAATGCGGATGGCACTGGAATCACTGTGTTTGTTAAAAATTCAGGTTTTCAAACGGGTGAAAAATTTACACTTTCCATTGAAAAAGTGGAAGATGGGGAGTCTTGGAAAACTGAAGATCGAGAGTTTACCGTAGTAGAGCAGCGATATGAATTTGCGAGCCCACAGCCAGGGAGCGTTTATTCAGTAAACAGCTGTGTCACCATCCAATTGAACAATGTTATCGATCACGAATCCACACTGGGAGGGGAATTAGGGCGATCAAAATTGAGTTTTGTGAACATGAATAATACGAATAACTTGATCGTGTACTCAGGCCCAGGTTGCTCCGGAAATCCTCTAGATCCGATAAAAACAGATTTATCTTTAAAGATCTATGATGTTGATTACAGCAATAGCTCCACCGCTTATATTTCTTTGATCACGGGAACGGAAGGCTGGCTCAGTATAGGTGCGTCGCCTTATAGCCAAATCCAACTCAAGGAACCGGCCGGTTTGGGGATTTGTTTTGGTAATAATTGTACCAGTGGAGTGATAAACGATTCACCAACCATTTCAGTACTGAGCACTAAAGAGAGTCAACCCTACCTTGCACACGAAAATTGTAGCAAAGTTTCGTTGAATCTTCTTCGCAGTTCCAATTCAATTTTTCCACCCCTATATTTCTCTTCTAGTTTTACTGGAATCGCAGGCAATAACCCTTCGGTGAAATTTTATCGAACTTATGCTGACTGCATGGGGTATTCTGGTAGCGAATCTATAATTGATAAAAGCCATCCGATAAATTTCGATCAACAAACCGCAACTTTAAGTAACTTTATCATGGACTTCTTTGTTAAAGTAGGTGGTGATCCGGTATCCACGGTCATTATTGAACCAGTAGCATTAGACGAACAGCAAACTTGGAATTTAGTACCTAAAAATTTCCAAATGGTTTCGAAAAAATTGGAATTGATTCCTCCGGCATTTCCTGCTGAGTCTAATGCTTGTTATCCAGTTACGGTTTCTCAATTTGCGTTTTTACAAAATCAATTACAAACGCATTCTTTTTCAAATAATGAAAAGTTGGTGATCGAAGCCTCAAAGTGGAATAAGCCTGTCTCAATGAGGTTTTTTTCGCAGGCTGGATGTTCAGACCGTGACGAAATCACATCAATTTCAAGTAACAATCGACATGGGAAGTATTCGCGATTGGTTCGAATTAAAGACTTTCAATATTACAAGGCTGATTTTTACGTTCAGACGGCAGAATTTGAATTGCTGAAATTGACAGTGAGTAAAGAAGGGCCCGCTGGCTCTGAAGCCGAACCTTATGAAACCTGGTTTAACTTTCTCACGCCAACACCGAGTGTGACTCCAGTGCCGAGTGTGACTCCAGTGCCGAGTGTGACTCCAGTGCCGAGTGTGACTCCAGTGCCGAGTGTGACTCCAGTGCCGAGTGTGACTCCAGTGCCGAGTGTGACTCCAGTGCCGAGTGTGACTCCAGTGC
>CAZZLF010000152.1:0-5221 GCA_964654965.1 uncultured Bdellovibrio sp. | reverse complement strand
CCTTTTACTGAATATTTTGGTAAACCAATCTATTTGAACGAAGCAAAAAAACCTGAACGAGGAGAAATCATCATCTTCACCCCGCCTGAAGCAGGACAGGAAAGTTTATACATCAAACGGATTGTTGGTCTTCCTGGTGACAAAGTTAGATTTGAAGGCAAAAACGTTTTAATCAACGGAAAGCCGCTTAGAAAAATAGAAATTACTGGCTCTGAAAGAGAATCAATTCTTAATTTGAAAGGTTTTGATCCAGATAACCGTTACGACAAAAACAAACTCCACCTCTATCAGGAGTACATTTTACCCAATGACCGTACCGAGCAGGAGTCAGCACATGTTGTCATGGAAGATGACTCTTACGAGAACACGAATACTTCTCAGGAGTTTCGAATTCCCCCGGAACATTATTTTGTACTGGGTGACAATCGAGATGATACTCGAGATAGCAGGGTATTTGGCGTGATCTCTTTTCGCTCAATTCGCGCTCAAGCACTAGTGATTTGGTTTTCCTGGAACTTTCAATTAGATCGCATTGGAAAATTAATTAAATAAGGAAAATTGCAGTTTTTAATTTTCGATTGGCGCCGGAGTGCTCATCACTTCGGGTTCAGGCTCGACCTCATTGCTAGGCATCGGTTCTGGAGCCACTTGCTCTACCGGGGTGGTTTGAACATTTTCAATATCAGAATTTTTTAATTCCTCATTGAATTGAGGGCGTTGTCGCGTTCCTTCACCCATTCCAAAACCGATTTCAAAAAAAGCCTGAATCACATTTAAATTACGGTCAGAAACATTGAAATCCATATTCCATCTGGCTCCAATGCGGTATTTTTTTGTAACATCCATCCATTCAAATGCAACGATTGCTCCACCCATGAATGCATTATTGCTCGCAGATAACAAATTCGGATCAAGTCCCTTATCTCCGCCCAACCAGAATTGAAACTCTGGTCCGATTTGCCAATTTTGATCCAAACGATAACGAGGACTAAAATCAAGATAAATTGTACCTGTCTTCACACTTAAAATCGTTCCCGATGAAGCATTTCCAGAACTGGAAAGATATGCAAATCCCAATCCACCATCAAAAACAAATGAACCGAGGTAATAAGATGCCAGACCATGCACCCCAACATCTATCCCACTTCTACTTCCATCTGGAAGAGTGGCTGCAGTGGATTGCGAATACATGGCATATCCAAGATCAATCCCCCCAAAGAGATAAAAACTTTTCTGGGAAACAGTTCTTGTGGACGCAACTTTTCTAAAGGTTGGTTTGATGGAATTTTTTTTAATTCGAGACGGAGCTGCATCAGCATTAAAAATCAATCCGCCCATCAGCACGGCAACCAAGCAAAGTGAATAGCGTTTCTTCATTAATGATAGAATAATTAGAGACCGAGTTCATCGGCAAGGGCTTTTTCGAGCAATGGCACCCATGGACTGCCGTGATCTTGACGGCAAAGATGAACTGGCTGTCTTCTACGAATAAAGTCTTCCACCCGGGTCACCATTTGATGTCGAACGGCATAACGAAGTTGAGCTTCAATCAGCGGAAAGCCGTCCGGACTTTCCACACTTTGATCGCAATGATTGAGATGAATTTCATAAACCTTCAATGCATCTGCCCCGTAACGCTCGAAAAGCTTTTCAGGAATTTTCCATCCCTTTGCAATGGCTTGTTGGCGAGCACTTAGAACTGAAGCAGGAAGAGCTGCTGGAAAAATAGACTCATCTGTTTCTGGATCGCGATGCTCCATCTGCTGGGTTGCAAAGTCGACAATATGCTCTGCCATTCTTCTGAAAGTAGTATATTTTCCACCTGCAACGAATACGGAACCTCCAGGGCCATGATCAATCGTATGTTCCCGTGAAACCTTCTGCAGGTTTTTCGAGCCATCACCACTTTGTCCGCGGTCCGGTCTCACCAATGGGCGAATTCCGATGTAATGATTGATCACGTCCTCGTTTTTCAAGTGAAGATCCGGAAAATACTTTCCTAAAAGTTCAATCAAGTAATTTTGATCAGCAACAATATCATTCCGATCTTCTTCGATGTGATCAGGGTTCGCCGGCGCAGGCCCATCCGTTGTTCCCACAATCGTTACACCTGGACCAAAATCTGGGCGAGGAATTGCAAATGCAATTCTTCCATCTTCTATTTGCATCGTTACCGCACCTGGAATTGGAAATCTTTGATGTGAAAAAACTATATGCGTGCCTCGACTGGGAGCCAACCATGGCTTCCAATCTGATGGAGTGAGGGACTTGCCTACTTCATCGGTCCAGACACCAGCGCAAACGATGAGTTTCTTGAACTTTACTTTGATTTTCTTCTCACCTGATCCTGCGACATTTTCTGCTAATACGTTCATTCCAGTAATGATTTTTTGGTCATTATATTCAGGCTTAATGGCCTTGGTTCTTGAAACCACACACGCACCCAATTGCTGTGCTTTTGCCATCACATCAATCACCAGTGCATCATCCCACATGGAAGCGTCGTAGTATTTAAAACTGCATACTAATCCGTCTTTCTTGATTCCCGGAATCAATCGAGCTGTTGTTCCCTTGGAAATTTTCTGATGCAATTCTGGTGCTCGAAAAGATGAAAGAATGTCATAAAACCACATCCCTGCACTCAACAAATAAGATGAATGAGGACTGTTTTCATAAACGGGCATGAAAAATGGAAGGGGTCGAACCAGGTGAGGAGAATTCTCGAGAAGATAAGTGCGCTCGTGTAAAGCCTCAAAAACAAGACCAAACTCATAGTTCTCGAGATAACGAAGACCACCATGAATCAGTTTTGAACTTCTTGAAGAAGTACCTTGGGAAAAATCATCTTTTTCAACCAATGCAACCTTGTATCCTCTAGAAGAGGCGTCCCAAGCCACACCAGCGCCAGTGATTCCCCCACCGATGATCAGAAAATCAAATTCTTCTTTTTCGAGTCTTTTTAAATTTTCATTTCTGGTTCGGAACGAAAACTCATTCACCATCTCGATCGCATCACTCATATATAAATTATGATAATTTACAAATAAGAATGGCGAAAGCTGTCAAAAAATCTTTAGCTCACTTTAGGAACCAGATCTGATAATGGGTTGACACCTTAAAGGGATTTTAAACGCTCTTTTTAACAACCATGACGTTCAGCTCTTGAAGCTGCTCAGCCGTGACTTCACTTGGAGTTCCAGCCATGAGATCCGTACCTTTTTGTGTTTTTGGGAATGCCATTACATCACGAATCGGTCCCACGCCACATAGAAGAGCGGCGAGACGGTCTACACCAAAGGCAAGTCCACCGTGAGGTGGCGTTCCAAATTGAAGAGCATCGATAAAGAAACCAAATTTCGTTTTTGCTTCTTCAGGAGTCAGCCCTAGCAACTTGAACATTGCAGCCTGAACGTCGGAACGATAAATACGGAGAGATCCACCTCCCACTTCCACGCCGTTCAAAACCATGTCGTAAGCGGATGCTTCGATATTGTCCATATTGCGACTGTTAATAAAATCATCGAAGAACTCCGGACGAGGAGAAGTGAACGGATGATGACAAGCAAAGTAACGACCTTCTTTGTCATCAAACTCAAGAAGTGGAAAATTCACTACCCATAAAAATGCAAAGTTTTTTGCTTCAGGTGAAGGAACCAAACCAAGGCGATTCCCCACTTCCAAACGAAGCGCACCGAGCGCATCGTAAACAACCTTGTTCTTATCAGCGACGATCATCACCAATGATCCAGGCTTAAGGCTCAATCGCTGAGTCAATGCAGCTTTTTCTTCAGCAGAGAAAAACTTCGCCGCTGGAGACTGCATTTCACCCTCTGGAGTGATTTTGATCCAAAGAAGACCTTTTGCTCCATAAGCACCGACGACTTTAGTGAGATCATCAAGATCTTTACGAGAGAACTTTTCAGCCTGTTCGTGAACTACAATCGCGCGCACGGAACCTTTAATGCCACGGGCATTCGGAGCCAACGCATTGGAGAACACTTGGAAGGATGAGTTCGCGAAAATGTCAGAAATATTTTGAAGCTCAAGTCCGAAACGAACATCAGGCTTATCACTTCCAAAACGATCCATCGCTTCTTTGTAAGGCATGCGAGGAAATGGAATTTGGACATCGACATTCAAAATTTGCTTCCACAATTTTTGAACCATGCTTTCGAGAATCGGGAACAGGGATTCTTCATCGAGGAACGAGGTCTCGATATCGATTTGTGAGAACTCTGGCTGACGATCGGCGCGCAAATCTTCATCGCGGAAGCAGCGAGCGATCTGGAAGTAACGGTCCATTCCCGAAATCATCAGAAGTTGCTTTAATGTTTGAGGGGACTGAGGAAGAGCATAGAACTCTCCGGGATTGAGACGAGAAGGAACAATAAAGTCGCGGGCACCTTCAGGAGTACTTTTATAAAGTATGGGTGTCTCAATCTCGAGGAACTGATGAGAGTCAAGGTGCTGACGGACGATCTGCAGCATTTTGTGGCGCGTTACCAAATTCTTTTGCAAATACGGACGACGCAGGTCGAGATAACGATATTCTAGACGCACCTGTTCAGAAACATCGGTCTCGTCTTCGATTGGAAACGGAGGGGTCTTCGCTTCAGACAAAATCACTAAGTCATGACAAATGACTTCAATTGCACCGGTAACCAACTTCGGGTTGGTCATTCCTTCTGGGCGATGACGGACCTTTCCTTTACACCAAAGGACAAATTCAGAACGCAATTTCCCGGCTTGGTCAAAAACAGCTGCCGCATCTGCAGCACCACTCATGTGAGCAGGATCAAAGACAATCTGCGTTAAGCCGTAGCGATCTCGAAGATCAATAAAAATCAATCCCCCATGGTCTCGGCGCTTAGCCACCCATCCACAAAGCATGACTTCTTCATTCAAATGATTGACGGACAATTCACCGCAAGTATGTGATCGTTGTGTCTTTTTTATCGCCATAAGGGATACTCTACCGATTGACGTAAAGGTTTACAAGATTTACGGTTTTATAAAGTAAATTTTATGGAAAATTCTGATACTCACCGTCCGTTTCTTAACGACGACGGATTCAAAACGACTCACTTCAACTACCTTCGCAGCGTCAACGCAGACTACATCAACGAGCTTTATACAAATTATATAGAAAATCCTGAGTCCGTTGATCCAACCTGGCGTTACTTCTTTGAAGGAGTATACCTTGGCGAAGCCAGCGTCCGCG
>CAZZLF010000151.1:0-5228 GCA_964654965.1 uncultured Bdellovibrio sp. | reverse complement strand
CCTGATTAAAATCAAGAATGCACCTCCTCATCTTTTGGTTGCTGACTATGAGCTTTCAAAAGGAAAGCCAGGACACCTCATTGACTCCATTCTTGCCGACACCACGACTAAAATTGGAATTATTGTGATGGGAGCGACCCCCACGAGTGAACTCCACAACGATGCAATTGCACTCGGTAGAATGCAATTCATCAACGAACCTTTAACCATGGAGAATTTTTTCATGGCTCTCGATCGGATCACGAATTATGCCTTTGAAAGTGAACCTAAACAGTACTCTCTGAAAGCACTCAAGGCAGGTGAGATTCTGATAAGCGAGGGCGATACGACGAAGACGATTTATATTGTTCGAAAAGGGTTGTTGAGAGCGTATAAAAAACATCCTTCCGGTGAGACTTATACTCTAGGTGATATCAAGCCGGGTGAATTTGTGGGTGAAATGGCTTACTTCAACCATGAAGCAAGAATGGCGACCGTCGATGCGGTGATGGATTCAGAATTGATTGAAATTCAGCCCCAGGCATTTGAAAAGGTAATTTATCAAAAGCCTTCTTGGACAAAGACTCTTTTGATGACACTTGCAAAACGGTTGAAGTCAAAACAATAGGATTTTAGAGAGTTTTTTTCTTCTTTGTAATGCTCAGGCATTTGGAAATCAGATTCCGAACTACATCTCCCCCCGCCATTTGTAGAATACAAAATAAGCAGAAAGAGTCAGTACGATTGAAACGGCGAAGCTGAGATAAAAGTGAATTCCTTTTTCGATCAATATGGGCAACACCATAAAGAAAACGAGCGAAGGAACAATGAAAATCAAGGTTTCCTTTGTAACAGAGGCAATTTTGGTCGAATCATGGGTTTCGATCCACAGCCAGATCAACGTAATCAATGAGGTAAGCGGAAGGGATAAAATCAGACCACCCCACTTACCGGATTTTTTACCAAATTCGGATGCAAGCCAGATGATGATACTGCTCAGTGCAATTTTTAAGATAGGCATCTGCGTTCCTTTATCAATAATAGAAGCGATTGAATTAATGCGGCAAGCATAGAAAAGTAGTCAGACACCCTTCAGAAAGCCATTCATGATCACTGCTGCGCAGATTTCAGCGGTGAAGATTCCGCCCATGCCGGTTCGAGGAACATGGATGAATCCGTAATAAGGACTATCGGGTGATTGAAATTCAATGCTCATTTTTGCACAAAGATGATTACACACAAAAAACCCCGGGCTTTTCGAGGTGCGAATGCGTGAAAAAGCCTCGAATGGAAAACGCATCGGAATCACTTCATCTTTGAGATTGGGAAAAATTTTTTGAGCTACGCGGATAACACCCTTGTTGTCGGGGAAGCCAGGAACATCATCAAGATTGTTGGCCTGAGTTTCCAGTTTGAAATCCTCGGCACCCTCACCGAGTGAAAGAATTCCAGACAATTTGATACCCTTTTTTTTCAAGGATGTGATTTCTTCCAGCAAGGTCAAATGACTTCCATCATATTCCGTAGGAAGAATTTTATAGTGAAAATTAAAATTCCAAGAAGGGTTTTTGGAATGATCGTCGGCAAGTTTCTGAATTTCTCTCATGACCGCCTGGGAGTTGTTCTCAGGACGGCCTGCAAAAGGTTCAAAAGAGGTGATCAGCCACGATTGCTTCATTTAATTTATTTTTTCTTGGAAGAGGCTTTCTTGGCTGTTTTTTTGCCACTTTTTCCGCCACCTTTTTCTCCAACGACTTCAGCCCGGGCTTTGACAATTTCAATCGCCTGCTCCAATGTGAGTTTCTCGTGTTCGACTCCATCGGGAAGAGTGGCATTGATTTTTCCCCATTTCAGGTACATGCCGTACTTTCCATCCATGAGTTCGATCTTCTCTTCGTCCAGTTTTCCGATTTCTCTCAGTGACTGCGCACCTCGACGGGATTTCTTCTCTTCATTGAGCAATTCCATCGCGCGGTCAAAGCCAACAGTGTAGACATCGTCATCTTTTTTGAGTGAGCGAAAATCTCCGTCACACATGACATATGGTCCAAAGCGTCCCATATTGGCTAGAATCGGTTTGTTTTTAACGGGGTGTACACCCAGCTCTCGAGGAAGACTCAGCAATCGCAGAGCGATTTCAAGAGTCATCGCCTTTGGATCAATTCCCTTGGTTACCGAAGCTCGACGAGGTTTTGGTTCTTCTTCGGTGACTTCTCCCAGCTGAACATATGGTCCAAAGCGTCCACTCAGGCAATAGATGTCTTTATTTGTTTTAGGATCTTTTCCCAAACTTTGGGGACCTTTTTCTGAAGCAATCAACAGATCCTGAATGGTTTCTGGAGTCAGGTCGGCTGGAGCAACGTCATCTGGAATGGTCGCATGGATTTCTTCTTTTGAGCCGGGTTTATGCTGAATCACATAGGCCCCGTAACGCCCGATTTTCACATCAACATTGTTGATCTGTTCGAGCTTTACTGTGCGAGAGTCGTTCGGATCAATTTTTTTATCCTGTTCCTTTACCTGGGTGGCTAGTCCTTCTTTACCCAGATAGAAGCCCTTCAGATACGGAATGTATTCAATTTTTCCTTCAGCAATTTCATCGAGTGAGTTTTCCATTGCAGAAGTGAACTTGTAATCCACGAGTTTGAAAAAATGATTTTCCAGCAATTGAACTACAGCAAAACCGGTATAGGTCGGGCAAAGCGCATTTCCAAGTTTGCGAACGTAACCACGATCGAGAATGGTATCAATGATCGAAGCATAAGTAGATGGACGACCGATTCCTTCTTTTTCGAGTTGTTGAACGATCGAAGCTTCGGTAAAGCGAGCCGGTGGTTTGGTATCATGAGAAAGGGCATTGAGGTTTTCGAGAGAAATGGAATCCCCCTGTTTCATCTCAGGAAGAATCACTTCCTTGTCTTCAAGGGCGGCTTCAGGATCGTCACTGCCTTCGACATATGCTCTTAAAAATCCAGGGAATAGGATTCGTGAACCGCTGGCTCCGAAAATCACATGTTCATTGCCGGATTGGGCATCGATGCGGACGCTGATCGAAAGTTTTTTCGCCTCGGCCATTTGGCAAGAAACTGTTCGCATCCAGATCAACTCATATAATGATAATTCTCGACCGGTCAGCCCTGTTTCACGAGGATGTTTGAAATCTGCTCCTGCAGGACGGATCGCTTCGTGCGCTTCTTGGGCACCTTTATTTTTAGAAGCAAATTGACGAGGTTCAGGAGAAAGGTATTCATCTCCGAACAGTTCCTTCACTGCATTGCGGGCACCGTTAATCGCTTCCTGAGAAAGCGAAGGTGAGTCGGTACGCATATAAGTGATGAAACCTTGTTCATACAAGCTTTGAGCAGTTCTCATGGTGTCGCGCGCACTCATTCCGAGTTTGCGGTTGGATTCCATTTGAAGAGTGGATGTGATGAACGGAATCGAAGGTTTTTGATTGAACTGTTTTTCTTCGACAGATTGAACTGTGTATTTCGCACTTTTTAGTGAAGAAAGAAGCTGATGAGCATTTTTTTCATCCAGTAGGAAAATGTTGTCTTCCTTGCCTGAAATCAGTTTTCCAGTGGTTTCATCAAAATCTTTTGTACTGGCGATTCGTTTGCCATTCCAACTCATCGACTTGGCGGTGAACTGGACTTTGGATTTGGAAAGTTCTGCTTCCAGATTCCAATAGTTGGCGCTTTTGAATCGGATCCGTTCACGCTCACGATTGACGATGAGTCGAAGGCCTGCAGATTGAACCCTGCCGGCAGATAATCCGTAAGCAATTTTTTTCCAGATCAAGGGAGATACCGTGTATCCCACCAAGCGGTCGAGAATTCTTCGTGTTTCTTGGGCTCGAACCAGTCGCATATCCACATCTCGAGTATCCTCGAGTGCTTTCATGATCGCATTCTTGGTGATCTCGTGAAAAACCATTCGTTTTACCGGAATTTTTGGTTTGAGAAGTTCCAGCAAGTGCCAGGAAATCGATTCTCCTTCGCGGTCTTCATCGGTAGCGAGATAGAGAATGTCGGCATCGGCCATTTTCTTTTTTAAATCTTGGATGACTTTGGACTTTCCTTTAGGAACAACATAAAGCGGTTCGAAATCTTGGTCGACATTGACTCCGATTTTTGTCCATTCTTCCTGTTTTAGTTTTTGCGGAATATCTGTTGCAGATTGAGGAAGATCACGCACGTGCCCCATGCTGGCTTCGACGACATAACCCTTGGGAAGAAACTTTCGGATGGTCTTCGCCTTGGTCGGTGACTCCACGATCACGAGACAATTTTTTGACATAGAATTATTTTCACTCATCTAAATCGATGATGATCCTCTATTACGAAGTAACGCTAACTCGATGAGTTTCGTCAAGAGTTCCGTATAAGGGATGCCACTTGCTTCCCAAAGTTTGGGGAACATGCTGATACTGGTGAAGCCGGGAAGGGTGTTCACTTCGTTCAGGTAAAACACTGGATTTTCAGCAGTGGATTTGCGATCGATGAATAAATCGATTCTTGAATAACCTTCGAGTTCGAGGGCGATGAAAATTTTTTGTACAAGTTGCGTTAATTTTTCATTCAAGAGTGGAGAGATCTCTGCAGGTACTTTGACGACGGCTCCGTTCTCATCATTGTATTTGGCGTCGTAGGTATAGAATTCGTGTGTAGGAATAATTTCAGCAGCGACACTCACGAGTGGAGCTTTGGAACGGTCTGAATTCTGCAAAACCGCGTATTCGATTTCTCGCGCATCGATTCCGCGCTCAATTAAAACTTTTTGATCGTATTGAAATGCTTCTTGAAGCTTGGTCTTAAAGTCTTCTCGAGTTTTAACTTTGTATACTCCGACCGAAGATCCCTCTCGTGAAGCCTTGATGAACAGAGGAAATCCAAGATTTTTTTCAGAGTCATTCAGAAGTGCGTCGATGTGTTCAGCAGAGTCCCAGCGATAGGCGACCCGATACGGTACGACAGGTAATCCAGCTCGTTCGGCAAGACGCTTTGAAATTTCTTTATCCATGCCAATTGAAGAACCAAGGACCCCGCTTCCGGTGTAAGCGATTTCCATGGACTCAAATAAACCTTGTAGGGTTCCATCTTCGCAATTTTTGCCATGGAGCATCGGCATCATGACATCGATCTTTTCTTTGCGACCAAAGTTTTTTTGATCTTGGAAACTCAAGATTCCATGAGAAAGAAGTGCAACTTCGGGGGCATTCATATCTGTTGGAAGTGATGCGTTAGTGC
>CAZZLF010000150.1:0-5259 GCA_964654965.1 uncultured Bdellovibrio sp. | reverse complement strand
ATTAAGAAGTTTATGTCGGAGAATCATGAAAATGGAAGAACAAACGGAAAAGAATGCCGATTCAAAGTTTGAAAAACCAAGACACTGGGTTTCGCTTGAAGAGTTGTCCCCAGATTATTGGAATAACCCGATCAGCCAAGAAAAGCGCTCTCAAGAATTTTTAGACAAACCAATTGAAACGTTGGAAATGATGGAAAAAATGGATTCGACGGGTGTTTCCCGCCGTGATTTTTTAACAATCATGGGAGCCAGCATGGCAATGGCAAGCTTTGCCTGTGCTCGACGTCCAGTAAATAAGATCATTCCTTATGTGGTTCAACCGCAAGAAGTAACTCCAGGCGTGCCGCTCTATTATGCTTCCTTGTATCGCGATGGTTTGAATGCTTATGGGCTTGTGGTCAAAACTCGCGAGGGGCGTCCCATCAAACTTGAAGGAAACGAATTGGATCCCTTTACCCAGGGATCTCTCAGTGCTCGTGCACAAGCTTCATTGTTAAGGCTTTACGATCCTGATCGACTGAAATCACCGATGAAAGGGGTAAAGGCAGGAAATAAATCATCTTCAAGCTGGTCCGATGTAGATGCAGCCATGGTTACTGCTTTAAAATCATCAAAAAAAATCCGTATTGTTACCCAACCTCAAAATAGTGAAAGCACTCGCCGTTTGATGAAGGATTTCATGTCTGGAATCCAGGCTGATGTGAAGTGGATTGAGGTTGACCCAATCGGACTCAGTGATGTGATCGAAGGTCAAGCGCAGTCTTATGGAGCAGCGGTGATGCCGGGTTATGCATTTGACCAGGCAAATGTCGTTGTGTCTTTCGGGGCGGATTTCCTTGGAACTTGGGGAGATACTTTGGGCAATGCTTCCAAATGGTCCAAAAAGAGAAAGTTGAACAAAGCTTCCGATGATCTTTCCAAACTTTATGTTTTTGAATCAAAC
The DNA here is from genome assembly GCA_964654965.1 of uncultured Bdellovibrio sp. Taxonomy (GTDB): domain Bacteria; phylum Bdellovibrionota; class UBA1018; order UBA1018; family CAIMNF01; genus CAIMNF01. Next base: position 4,316 of record CAZZLF010000150.1, on the reverse strand, counting down.
ATGAGTATTACTGGTGCAAGTGCGGATGAACGTTTTGCCGTTATTCCTGGCACTGAAGTTGCGGTTGCCTTGGCAATTGCTCATGAGTTGATTGTTGTTCAGAAAAAAGGAAAGTTTGCTGGCAATGCCGAAGTGACATCATTGCTGGAAGGCAAGATGGAAGAAATGTTGGTCAAGTCTGGCGGCCTCGATTTGAACAAGATTAAAACTGTAGCTGAGACATTAGCAGATAACAAAGGTAAGAGTTTAATTGTTGGAGGTGGATCCCTGGCTCTTCAGTCTGTGGTGAACCTTTTGAATTCCAACTTAGAGAATGAAGGAAAAACAGTTGATGGAAATGGAAACGTTTTCAATTTCAATGGTTCCATCAAATCTCTATTAGCTCTTCAGTCTGAAATGGAGTCAGGACAAGTTGATTTATTGATCATTCATGGTGTGAATCCTGTTTATTTCATGCCGAAATCAGCAGCATTTTCCGATGCAATGAAAAAAGTCAAAACTGTCGCTGTAATTGCTGACAGAGTGGATGAGACCGCTCAATTTGCGGATTTAGTTCTAGCGGAAAGTCATTATTTGGAATGTTGGGGCGATGCTCATCCGAAGCCATCTGCATATTACCTTCAGCAGCCGGCTATTTCACCCATTCATGACACCCGTTCCTTCGAAGACATGGTGATTCACTGGACTCGAAATGGTGCTCCTGCAACTGGATTGTTGGTTCAGGTTGCTTCCAATGCAAAAGGAAGTTTTTACGATTATGTAAAGGAAAACTGGAAACAAACACTTTTCTCTCAATACGGAAAAGGGCAAACGTTTCTTGATTTCTGGGAAACTACTTTGCAAAAAGGATTTTTGGAGTCAAAGGTCTCTGCTCCGCGAGAAAGAACCTTCAACGTTAAATCATTGAAATTGGCGAAAGATTTTGTTTCTGCATTGAAACCACAAAGTCTTGGTTTGGCAAGGAAGGGACCTGCCAGCGAGGGTACTGGAATTATTCTCGGACTTTATTCCAGTGTAGCGCTCGGTGATGGTTCTGATGGCAACAATTCATGGTTGTTAGAGATGCCAGATCCGATCTCTACCGTAACTTGGGACAATTACCTCAATATTGGTCCTCAATATGCAAAAGTTCTTGGAGTTGAAACAAACGATGTAGTTTTGGTTAAAAACGAAAATTCGAGTTTTGAAATACCTGTGTTTGTTCAGCCTGGGATCGCTAAAGGCGTTGTGACCATGGCATTGGGATACGGCCGTACTGCTACTGGTAAGGTTGGAAATCATGTTGGGGTGAATGGCTTTAGAGTGGCCCAGCTGGATTCAGCCCAAGGGTGGACCTTCGGCGGGATTACTGTCAGTGTGATTAAAACTGGTAAAAAATATGAGTTGGCATCGACTCAAGGTCATTTTAGGGCTGAAGGACGTCCAATTCTAAATGACATCACTCTTTCACAGTTCAAGAAAAACCCTGAAGCGGTCATGCATACTGATCCGCACTTGAAACTGAAGGAAGTGCCAACACTTTGGAATCCTCCGGTAGATTATGCAAAAAATCCTTATCGTTGGATCATGGGCGTAGACTTGAACTCTTGTACCGGTTGCGGAGCATGTGTGATCGCCTGTCAGGCTGAAAACAATATCCCAACGGTAGGTCGTGATCGTGTTCGTAAGAGCCGAGAGATGCATTGGATTCGTATCGACCGTTACTACAGTGGTGATGAAAACTCTCCACAGGTGATTTTCCAGCCGATGATGTGTCAACATTGCGAAAATGCACCATGTGAAACGGTTTGTCCGGTTGTTGCTACTTCACACAGTGATGATGGGTTGAACCAAATGACTTATAGCCGTTGTGTGGGCACTCGTTATTGCCAAAATAACTGTCCATACAAAGCACGTCGATTCAACTTCCTCGATCACTGGAAGGATTACAAAGATACAGCTAACATGGTTTGGAACCCTGATGTCACCGTTCGTTCACGTGGTATCATGGAAAAATGTACTTTCTGTGTTCAGCGGATCAATGAGGCAAAGAGCCACGCTAAAGATAAGAAAACAAAGATCAAAGATGCTGATCTAAAAACAGCATGTCAGCAAACTTGTCCTACTGAAGCGATTGTTTTCGGAAATGCAAACGATTCGGAAAGTGCAGTGAATGTGTGGAAAAAGCATCCACGCGCGTTCCGTTCATTGGAGATTTTGAACACTAAACCAGCCATCAGCTATCTTTCTAAAGTAAGAAATGTAGAGGGTGGGGATTCTCATCATGAGGAGGCAACAAATGGCCACCACGGTTAATAATGAATTGGAAAAACCTCTCGTACCGGTTTATGTCACCGGTGGAAGAACTTTTGCAGAGTTAACGGAAGATGTTTCTCGTCCTCTCGAAGAGTTCCCTACTGGTAAGTGGTGGGTATGCTTCATTACTGCAATGCTTGCATTTGCAGTTGGGGCTTCTCTGTTGCTTCAAACATTCAAAAACGGGGTAGGTCTTTGGGGTTTGAACCAGCCGGTAGGTTGGGGTAACGATGTGACTACCTTCGTATTCTGGGTTGGTATCGGTCACGCCGGTACTTTGATTTCAGCGATCTTATTCTTGTTTCGTCAGAAATGGCGTACCGGGATTAACCGTTCCGCAGAGGCGATGACCATTTTCGCCGTTATGACTGCGGGTATCACCATCATGACCCACACCGGACGCGTATGGCTTGCAGCCTTCTGGTTGTTCCCATATCCGAACCAACGTCAACTTTGGCCGAACTTCCGTTCACCATTGGAGTGGGACGTATTCGCGGTTTCCACTTACTTCACGATCTCTCTTGTATTCTGGTATGTCGGTTTGATTCCGGATATCGCAACCGTTCGTGATCGCGCTAAAAACAAGATTCGAAAAATCGCTTTGACCATCGCTTCTTTAGGATGGAGAGGATCCAACAAGAACTGGGTTCACTATGAACAAGCTTATTTGATTTTCGCAGGTCTTTCGACTCCACTCGTTCTTTCGGTTCACTCAGTGGTTTCCTTCGACTTTGCGGTTTCACAGGTTCCGGGATGGCACACCACGATTTTCCCTCCGTACTTTGTTGCAGGGGCGATCTTTTCCGGTTTCGCAATGGTTGTAACTCTTCTTGTTCTTGCTCGTGAAGCATTCAACTTGAAGCATTACATCACCATGGATCACCTTGAGTTGATGAACAAGATTATCATGACCACCGGAATGCTCGTTGGTTATGCTTACGGCGTAGAGTTCTTCATCGCATGGTACTCTGGCTCATCTTTTGAGCGCTTTACTTTCATCAACCGTGCATTCGGGCCATACTGGTGGGCTTATTGGATCATGGTTTCTTGTAACGTGTTCATTCCTCAGTTGTTCTGGGTGAAGAAATTCCGTCGCTCAATTCCAATCATGTTCGTTGTATCTCTTTACGTGAACATCGGGATGTATTTCGAGCGTTTCGTGATTATCGTGACCTCATTGCATCGTGACTTTCTTCCTTCGAGTTGGGGAACTTATGTTCCAACAGCGGTTGAGTGGGGAATTTTCACGGGGCTCATGGGCTTCTTCTTCATCTTCTTCTTGTTATTTGTTCGATTCCTTCCAGCCATTGCAATTGGCGAAGTGAAATCGGTCATGGATCAACCAACTAAAAAAGGAGGGGCTCATCATGCATAAGACAGAGGGGCCGACTTTAACTGGTGTTTTGGGATTTTTTGAAGACCCGCAATCTTTGATTGAAGCTGCAGCAAAAGTCAGAGATTCAGAATACAAACAATTTGATTGTTTCACACCTTATGCAGTTCATGGTTTGGAACATGCACAAGGATTGAAGCGTTCTCCAATTCCATTTGTAACGGGAGCTTTTGCTTTCACAGGAACCGCTTTGGCATTCTTATGGCAGTACAACGCTTCTGCTAATTGGTGGCCGCACATCATCGGTGGTAAGCCGATGAACTCATTGCCGGCATTTGTTCCGGTCATGTTCGAGCTTTCAGTTCTTTTGGGCGGATTAGCGACATTCTTTGCGATGTTGTTTTTTAACCGACTTCCAAACTTGAGCAAAAGAGCTTTTGATCCTTCTTTGACGAATGATCGATTTGCGATTTTGATCGAGAGTCCGGTAGTGGATGAGTATGAAGGCATATCTGCAAATTCTTTCTCAACCGAGAAGGCGGAACAGTTCCTGAAGTCAATCGGGGCAACTGAAACCAGAAAAGTATATCAAGAGGGATGGTTCTAAGATGAGATCCACAATTTTGATTTTAGTGGCAAGTTTTACCATGAACGCTTGTGGATACCTCAAGCATTCCAAACCTTATTA
>CAZZLF010000149.1:0-5297 GCA_964654965.1 uncultured Bdellovibrio sp. | reverse complement strand
CTGCAGAAGATAAAAGATTTTCAATCTCGATTCCTTGTTCAGCAGCCTGCAATTGTTCAATTTTCTTGCGTAGCTCTCTTTCATCGGCAAAAAGCTTTTCAATTTTGTTCGGAATATCGTCAACGATAGAAGCCTTCATCATATCCCGAATCTGCTTCAGTTTTTCATCCTGCTTTCGTAGATATTCATACGCGCCTTTGGATGTATACGCAATGATCCGACGAACTCCGGAAGCGATTCCTGCTTCCGAGGCAATCTTAAACAAGTGGATATCTGAACTTGCATTGACATGGGTTCCTCCGCAAAGCTCGGTCGAATAATCACCGACCGATACCACACGAACTTCGTCTCCGTATTTCTCACCAAAAAAGGCGATGGCTCCGGCTGCAATTGCCTGATCTTTACTCATCACTTGCTTTTTCACATCATCGGCATGCCAGATTTTTTCATTGATCAGGCTTTCTACTTTTGCCAATTCTTCAGGTTTCATCGCTTCAAAATGAGTGAAGTCAAACCGTAATAACTCCGGAGTCACCAAAGAACCCGCCTGTTTGACGTGATTTCCAAGCACGGTTCTCAAAGCCCATTGAAGCATGTGGGTTGCCGTATGGTTTTTAGCCGTAAAGGAACGGACTTCGTTATTTACTTTTTGAATGACCTTCTCACCCACTCGAAGAACGCCTTTTTTGATTTTAAGGTGAGCTACCGTCAGTTCCGGCAAAGGCTTTTGAACATCAATGACATCCGCTTCAAAATCACCTTTGACTGATTTAACTGTTCCGTGATCTCCGGATTGCCCCCCTGATTCTCCGTAAAAAGGAGTTTTCGAAAAAATCGCAAGGGTAACATCTCCATGCTCGGGTGAATGGGAAAGTGTTTCAAACAACGTTTCTCCCTCGGCTTCCAATTTTTCATAACCTACAAAAACCGGGAGTTTTTTTGTTTTTTTGAGTTGATCGGCGATCTGGAACCACTGAGCATCCAAGACCTGGTCTCCAGAACCTTTCCAATGTTTGCGAGATTCGTCCCGCTGCTTTTCCATCGCAGCCTCAAATCCTGCTTCATCCAGATTTATTCCGCGCTCTTCACAAATCGTGCGAGTCAGATCCACTGGAAATCCATAGGTATCGTAAAGAGTAAAAATCACGGAGCCAGAAAGAGTCTTATTGGATCCAAGCTTTGCAAGCTCTTCATCGAGTAGCCCCAGACCCCGATCCAGAGTCTTAAAGAATTGCTCTTCCTCAGCCATCACCGCGCGCTCGATAAAGGTTTGCTTATCGATCAGATCAGGATAAGCGCCCTTCATCTGGTCGATCACAAATCCGCAAATCTGATAAAGAAACGGCCCGCTGAATCCAAGCTTTCGTCCATGACGGATTGCTCGACGCATGATTCGGCGTAGAACGTATCCTCGTCCTTCATTGGATGGCAACACCCCATCTCCCACCAGGAAAGTTGCTGCGCGGGCATGGTCAGCGATCACGCGGAAAGAAAAGACGGACTCATTTTTTGATTTTGGATCATAGGCTTTACCGACGAGCTTCGACGTTTTTTGAATGATATCGACAAAAAGATCGATGTCGTAATTTGTTTCGACCTCTTGAAGCAACATGCAAATGCGCTCCAACCCGGCACCCGTATCCACAGACGGTTTAGGAAGAGGGTTCATGTAGCCTTTGGAATCACGATCATATTGCATGAAAACCAGGTTCCAAAACTCAATGTAACGGTCTTCACCCGCATCAACACTCTTTCGGAAATCATCCCCACCATATTGAGGGCCGCGATCGAAATAGATTTCAGTACATGGTCCACAAGGTCCGGTATCTCCCATCGCCCAGAAATTATCTTTTTCTCCAAAACGGAAAATCCGGTACATCGGAAGACCTTCTTGCTTGTGCCAGATCATTTCCGCTTCATCATCTTTTTCAAACACAGTGACGTAGAGACGTTCCTTAGGAAATTTTAGTTCTTCGGTAATGAATTTCCAGGCAAAATGGATCGCATCTTTTTTGAAATAGTCACCGAATGAGAAGTTCCCCAACATTTCAAAAAAAGTATGGTGACGGGCTGTAAATCCGACGTTTTCAAGATCGTTATGCTTTCCTCCTGCACGAACGCACTTTTGTGCGGTGGCAGCACGAGTGTAAGGACGTGGGTCCTTACCTAAAAACACATCTTTGAATTGGACCATTCCGGCAGTGGTGAATAAAAGCGTCGGATCATTGGATGGAACCAATGACGAACTTTCCACAATCGTGTGACCATTCTTTTTAAAAAACTCTAAAAATTTTTTTCGTATTTCTGCGCCCTTCATAGTGGAATTAGATTACACTAAGGAAGATGAGTACTCTACCGACTTCTGCATTGATGATTCACTTCAAGGACTACGAGCAATACCACAAACACAAAACTAACAAGTTGTGTCACAATTTTGGGGTTCCGCTGGTCATGTTCAGCCTTCTGGGATTGCTGGCAAAAGTAATATTATGGTCTCCTCAACTTGATTTGGGGATCGATAGTCTGTTCCGAATTGATCTGGGAGTGTTGATATTGTTTTGGGGATCCATTTTCGCCATTCGAACAGACGTCAAACTTTCAATCCCTTTCATTTTATTCACGGCATTGAATTACCTCATTGCGAGACATCTTCACCTGGGAGTATTGATTCTTTTGCAAATTCTAGGCTGGACTCTTCAACTTTACGGACACTATGCTCACGAGAAAAAATCTCCTGCATTCCTCACCACTCTTTCCCATCTTTTTGTCGGCCCGATGTGGATCTTTGCTCGTTGGATCGGTTATTATCAGGAATGAAGTATTTCATTGCATTGAGCATGATCGTTTTATTCAGCGCCTGTGACTTTTCCTGCAAAGGTGAGGCTCACAAAACCAATCCTATTTCGCCATCTCACTCCCTTAAATTCGACGAAGATTTTTCATACGCTCAAATTCTCGCTTATGAAAAGTTCGGACCTAAAGTTCCTGGCTCTTCTGCTCATGAAAAGGCGGGAGACTGGATTGTTCAAATGATGAAGCAATTCGGGATGAATGTTCTGGAACAAAAAGCAACCTCCAGCGGACACGATGGAAAACCGGTTCCCATTCGAAACATTTTTGCTCAACATCGGCCTGATCTGAAGACAAGAATTTTACTCTCCGCCCATTGGGACAATCGGCCTTTTGCCGATCAGGATCACCTTCATCCATCCAAGCCTGTCCCAGGAGTCAATGACGGTGGTAGCGGAGTTTCCATTCTCATGACGATTGCAAAAACCCTTCACGAATCGAATTGGGAGGGCGGAGTAGATTTTGCTTTTTGGGATGCTGAAGATGGAGGAGTTCATACCAATCCTAGAAGTTATTGTCTTGGTTCCCAATATTGGGCGTTTCATCCAATTCCAAATGATTATTCTGCAAAATTTGGAATCAACTTCGATATGGTTGGAAGAAAAGGTTCTGTTTTTCCGATCGAAGCTTATTCCTATTTAAAAGCCCCTCAAATCATCAAAGATTTGAAAGATGCTGCTCAAAAAATCGGTTATCAAGATTATTTTCCTGATTATCGCATCGGACCAGTGGTCGATGATCACTATTTTGTGAGTGAAGTTCGAGGCTTTCCAATGATCGATTTGATCTACATGACCGAAGATGGAAAGTTTTCCCCCGAATGGCACACTCTTTCCGATACTTCTGAATTTATTTCCAGAGATGTCATGAAAGCCGTAGGGCAAACCACATTGCAATTAATTCAAGACCACAATTAGACATGTTTTTGACTCTATTTCCAAATATCATAAAACCAACCGAGACTTTTTCCTTTTTCCAAATTAGGCTATTCTGAAATTCATCATGGCTCAGGCGTTTTTTTTCATCACCATGTTCTTGATCACCGTAAGCGGCCTGCTCCTTTTCAAGCCTCCTATTCCCAAAAGTTCCATTGCAGAACTGAAATCGATTGCGGCCTATACCGATCCCGAATCTGAAGAACACCGCCAAAGCGTCGCCTTAAAAATGGCTCGATTTTTGGAAAAAAATCCAAAAATTGTTAAACAAGCGCAACTCACTTCCCTTCCCGTCGAGCCCTCAGAAATCAGCATGAATGCGGGAGAATCAGACCCACTGGAAATCACGTTTCAGAAAATCATCGATGTCCGTTTTCAAGGAGCAAATCTTCAATTTAAATCCCAAAACGAATTTGAGGAATGGATTCAAGATAATTTAAAGAAGGATCCCCTTTCATTTCTTCGTGAACTGAAAGGTCAGCAAGACTCGGCCTTTTATCTGGATACACTAAAACGAGTTTCAGAATTCAATTCAGATCCAAACGTGATGACCGCAATCAAGGCTGATTATTTGGATGAAGCAAAAAGACTGATTCAAATTCAAAATCACTTTGAACAGGAAATGACCCAAAAGGCGCTTCAGCAGTACCTTGATCTTGAAAAAAATCTGGGACTGGGTAAAAAAACAGTCGAAGAATTCTTAAAAAAATATCAAGCCAAAGAAAACGTCATTCCAGGTCAGAATCAGTGACAAAGAACCGCTTTTACCGTCGAATAGGCCGTTGCCTTAGTCTTACAACCGGTACACCAAAAATTTCTTTCCGTGCAATATTCTGCTGACTCCACTGGAGTCGGAGCCAAATCATGAGAACCAGTTAATTTGGTAATTTTGTAACCAAAACAACCCAGAACATCAACATACGAGGTCATTTCAGTGGTGGTGTACTGAACTTCGTTAGAACCCTTGTGAGCAGACCAACCTGAAGGGCAACTGCTTTTATAGAAAAGACAGGCTTTTTGTCCATCTTTCGTGACTGGCGTTCCACTTGCGGAAGTGCATTCAGATGAATAGTGTGCATTTCCGTAGAGATCTCCCGTACAGGATTGTTCTTTTGGGGGCGCTTCGCCTTCGCAATTACATTGCGTCGTAGGACAATACACTTGCCGTTTCAATGAAGTCACACCCGGCGAACAGGAAGAAGGCGTCCAAGCGGTCGTAGCCCAAGTCGGTGGAGGATTGCCAGGGGCACAGGGATCATAAGTATTATTATTTGTATTATTGTTATTATTATTTCCGGAATTTTCCGTATTGTTACTGGAAGTCGATTTCTGCCAGCAAATTAGATTTTGACCTTCGACCTGGATATTTGCCATGGCGCAAGTTGACGAACCATTTGAACTAAGGCAATTCGATTGGGTATCGTACAGCCCGGCAGCAGTACAAACTCCGTTACTAGAAGTCTTTTGGGAACAAGCACCTAAACTGAAAATGCCGATCAGTGTACAGAAGCT
>CAZZLF010000148.1:0-5303 GCA_964654965.1 uncultured Bdellovibrio sp. | reverse complement strand
CAAATTCGGAACAATAATAGATTTCGCCGTTTTCATCCCTGTTGCTCCAGAGAAAGTAAGGATCATAGCTTTTTCCAGCGAAGTTGTTGAGAAATCGATCCATGAACTGCTGGGGTTGAATTTGGTCGATTTTAAATTCTTCAAGCGGGCGTAATACCAGTGAAGTTGATCCCCTTTTTCTTTTGGATAGAAAAATGGATAAGGAAGTATTCTGTACATATCCCCAGGATTCCAAAACGACAGGTTCACCGGATGGTTGCCTGACCACAACGCCCATATGTGAATAATTTGATTTTTCTTCTTCTTCAATCAGCTGGCAAACCAAGCAGGGAGCGGACTGTAGAATGATGTCACCAGATTTCAGATCATTGGGTGAAAATGCGCTTGAGGCGGAGATTAATGAAATGAGTGATGCGACGAGCATGGGCGGAATATGCCATAATCGGTCGTCTTGAACAAGGAAGTCTAGGGCTCTTTTTGGTAGAGTATAGGCAGGTTTTTTTCTTTAAAAACAAAGGGTTTTTAACGAGGTGTTCCTACCCATCGGACTTCTTGACTTGATCTTAGCCATCAAGTATTGTGCATCACATTAAAACTTTGAAAGGAATACAGAAATGCCTTCTTTTGACATTACCTCAGATGTGGATTGGCAGGAGATCGACAATTCGGTCACCCAAGCAACGAAAGAGTTATCAACTCGATTTGATTTCAAAGGGATCAAGACTGAAATTAACTTTGATAAGAAAGCCAAAACCATCACATTGATTTGTTCAGAAGAAGCCAAACTGGATAATTTGAAAGAAGTAGTTCAGACCAAGCTCATTAAACGAGGCGTATCTTTGCTTTCTCTAAATTACAAAAAAGAAGAACCGGCTTTTGGTGGAAGTGTCCGCCAATTGATCGAAGTCATGGCTGGTATTTCAAAGGAAAAAGGCAAAGAAGTGATTGCAGTGGTCAAAGACTCCAAACTCAAAGTTCAAGCCCAGATCCAGGATGAAAAAGTTCGTGTGACTGGAAAAAATCGTGACGATCTTCAAGATGCGATCTCACTTTTGAAGAGCAAACAGGATTCTCTCAAGTTGCCGATGCAATTTGGAAATTTCAGGGATTAGTTTTACATATGGAAAAAGTACTGACAGAAAATCAAAAATCTTCCGTTTATTTTGTTTCTTTAGGATGCCCTAAAAACCTGGTGGATTCCCAGGTGATGTTGGGCAAATTGGAGGGGCAGCAATACGAAATTACTCAGACTCCTGAAAATGCGGATGTAATTATTGTCAACACCTGCTCATTTATTCAGGCGGCCAAAGAAGAATCCATCGAAACGGTTCTGGAAATGGCCTCTTACAAAGACTCTGGAAAGTGTAAAGCCCTGGTGATGTCAGGATGTTTACCCCAACGGTATTCAAAAGAAGTCGAAGCAGAAATGCCCGAAGTCGATTTATTGATCGGTACTGGTCAGTATCATAAAATCACCGAACTTCTGGATGCCCACCAAAAGGCACGAGAAGAAGGAGCTCCATTGCCTCAGCGGTCTTACGTTGATTTTCCTGCATTTATTCATACTGAAAAAGATGAGCGTCTTCACACTGGTCCACAATTTTCGGGGTACCTGAAACTTTCTGAAGGATGTAACCGTCGATGTGCATTCTGTATCATTCCAAAACTGCGAGGAAATGTCCGCTCCCGAACGATTGCCTCATTAGTTGAAGAAGCAACTCAAATGGCAGCGAATGGGGTTCGTGAGTTGAATCTTGTGGCTCAAGATCTTACCGAATACGGAATGGAATGGAAGTATAAGGAAAATCTGGAACTCCTTCTTCCTCAGTTATGCAAGATCGAAGGTATTGAATGGATTCGATTGCATTATGTTTATCCAGATGCTTTCAGTGATGAGTTGGTTGAAATCATCGCTCGCGAGCCTAAGATCGTAAAATACCTCGATATGCCGATTCAGCACACGAACGACCGGGTTTTGAAAGTGATGAATCGCCGACTAACCAAAGCCAAGCTTTTTGATTTGATGGAAAAACTTCGTGCGAAGATTCCGGGACTGGTTGTTCGGACGTCAATGATCGTAGGCTTTCCAAGCGAGACCGAAGAAGAATTCAAAGAACTTTGTGATGATTTGGTGAAACTGGATCTGGACCACGTCGGTGTTTTCAGCTTTTCAAAAGAAGAGGGCACGAAAGCAGCTGAAATGGACGAGCAGATTCACCCATCGGTGAAGCGACGTCGCAAGAAAAAATTGATCGAAATTTTGCAGAATCAAAGAAGCGAAAAACTTTCATTATTAATTGGCAAACAAGTTGAAGTGATGATTGAAGGCAGTTCTCCTGAGAGTGATCTATTGATTCAGGCCCGCATGTCCACCCAAGCTCAAGAAATCGATGGAAGAGTCTTGATCAATGACCTGAGAGAAAATGAAAGTATTCAACTCGTTCCTGGTGATTTTGTTCTTGTTGAAATAACAGAACTTGCACAGCAAGATCTGGTGGCTAGGCTGCTTAAGGTTACTAAGCCAATGAAGCAATTGTCGCCGGGACTGAAGACTCAGATCGCAAAAGGTGTGGAGCATCGCGATGACCAGCGCTCCGAAAACATTTGAAGACCTGAAAAAGGAACTCCAGCTCAAGAATTTTCCTTTGGTAGGTTCAATCGACTTTGATTTGGTTGAACCACTCTATTCTCTTCATGGTGAGCGGTTTCAACAGTGGATCCAAAATGGATTTCATGGGGACATGGCTTATCTTCAACGTGGTTTGGAACGAAGGTTAAACCCAAAGTTGGCTTTTCCTGAATTACAAAGTGTAATTGCCGTCGCTCGTCCTTATGCTGTCCAGCCAGCTGGGAATGAAAAATTGAGATATGCCCGTTATTTGAACGGTGAAGATTATCATTCTTCTATGAAGCAGGATCTGGAGTCTGTTTTTCAAAAATCTGGTTTTCAATATAAGATTTGCGTGGATACCAGTGCAGTTCTAGAACGCACCTGGGCTGCTCTTGCAGGAATTGGCTGGATTGGAAAAAACACTCTTCTGATTCACCCCCAGTATGGAAGCTACCTTTTTCTAGCTGTTGTTTTCACAGATCAAAAATTCAATCAACCATTGAACTTGCAGAAAGATTATTGCGGTCATTGCGATCGATGTCTGAAAGCATGCCCTACGGAAGCGATTGTGGTTCCGCATACGATCGATTCTCGAAAATGTATTAGCTACCTCACTTTGGAAAAGCGTGGGGAGTGGGAAAAAGACGTGGATGTGAAAGGGTTTGTGGCGGGCTGCGACTTGTGCCAAGAAGTATGTCCCTACAACACTAAGCCGGTTAAAAATAATTTTGAGACTTCAGTTTCTGATTATCTGCTATTAGATGAAGCAAAGCTAATGGTTGAAGATGAACAAGAATATCAAAAAAGGGTTAAAGGAACGGCCCTTACTCGCGTCAAGTATGGTGATTTCAAGCGAAACTTAAAAGCAGTTTTCAAGAAGTCTTGAATTCATAAAAAACCACACCTACATCATAGAGATTCGGAAAAGTTATTTTAAAGATACCGCTGATTTCATGATCAGAGAGGATCAAATCATAAATTCCCGTAGTTTTATTAATCTCCAAAGTGGTTGAGCCGGTATTGTCTTCGTGAATCAAAGGGCCCTGTAAATCCTTGTAAATCGGTTTGTCGTTAAACATGATTTTTGTCCTAACAGGCTCCAGAGCATTGGGATGTGCCATCGCAACCATTCGAAGAACCTTTCCTTTGAAAGAAATAGAGATGCTCGAATTATTGTCCTCGCTGAAAATCATATCCTCGTTACCGCTCCACTTTCCAGAAGTGGTCACTTGTTTGGCAACGAAGGTAGATTGTTGCATCGGTGCATTGGTCTTGTTCCATTTTTCGATCGAAGGCAAGGGTAGCCCGGTGTCATCGGAGCGCAAGATTCTTTGAAACTCAGATTCAAGCTGGTAAAGAGATTTCGATAAGTCAGGAAGTAGAGGCATGCTCGTGGCAAGTTGCCCTGCTTTTAAAATTACCGCAACCGGTTCTTTTCCTGATCCAAACCGTTCAAAAAGTTCACCAAATGGATCTAAAAACACTTTGTGGTTTCTATACTTTTCGATGAATGAATTGTTTTTCATGAAAGCATATTTCTGCTGAAAGACAATCACAGCCGACCAAGGAAGTTTGGAATATCGAATATTCCAACTAAGCAGGAATTCGCTGATTCTTTCTGAGGTAAAATCGGCTACATCCATTAAGAACAATACTGTGACCCCTTGTGAAAAACTTTCAGAAACAGGATAAAGATCAGCACCAAAAAGGACTTCTGAATTAAACCAGAATGGCGCATAGGTATTTTTCATTTTAATTTTTTGTTCTTCAGGTGTCAGTGTTTTTTCTCTTTTTTTGATTGTCATGTTCATTCCTTAAAAATTAAAGCGGTATTCAATTTTCGTATTTTGATCATGTTTTCCAACTCCAAAACTAAAATCGACATTTGGAGAAAGTTTTTTTCTAAATTCGGTATTGATCGTCTTTTCGCGGAAATTGTAATTAATAAATGCATTTGCGTTCAGCGAAGAAATTTGTCGGCTTACGCCTAGGTTCATGCCGGTCTGTTCGTTAAAATTTAGCTTTCCATTCATCAGAGGTGATGACATTAAAAATTCACTTCTTTTAGCGTGACCGTCAATTTTAGCGTTCATCTGGAAAAAATCGTTTTGGAAAACGCGAATCGTTTTTCCGTACCAGAATGCTGCTGCTCCAGAAATCACCATGAAGGGAGCTGCTAACGCAGGATTTTCAGTAAGTTCCCTATTTTTTTGAATGGTAATTTTGCCTAAGGCATCAGCGAGCTCATGATTGCGGATGAGTACAATCATTTCTTGAGCCATGGATTTTCCTATTTGCAGATTTCGAAATGAATCTTCGAGTCTAAAAAAGCCTTCAGTCAGTCGATTGGAAGTGTTGATCGATTCTAATTTTTTCTGATTGTTAGATTTGAATTGAAGAATCCCTGAAGGAGGTGGTGGCTCTGATCCCGAAAGATTTTTTTTTCCGGTTTCAGCGTTAGACCATTCCAGGGTAAAAAAGACTCCCAAAAGCGCGATGAAACGAGAGGTTCTCATCTTGCCTACTCTTCGGTAATTTCAAGGGCTTACTTCAATTTTGAGAGTAAAAGCCTGGTAGCAGAAAATTGACGTGAAACAGGATTTTGCAGCATTTTTTCAGTAGCCAATGCTATGGCGCATTCTTTTCCAAAATGGGAAAGAATGTTTTTTACGCCATGAATTTGATCCTGTTC